>JAUZQS010000188.1 GCA_030950875.1 Mariprofundaceae bacterium
CGTTAAAAAATGCTCACTTACAGTAGTAAGCTCCGCTTTTTTGCCTCGCCTAAAAGCGCCTACTGTTGGTGCCATCAGAAAAATAAGCGGCAACCTGAACAGTTACAGGATGTTTTTTTAGGTGTTCTGAATAGTTACAAAAATCTTAAAAACTACTTTGGGGCTATTTCTTATTCGTAAAGGCTGCTAATAGAGCGCGCATCATAAATACGTTTGATGGCCTCTCCCATAAGGTTGGCAACGGTAAGAATGCGTACCTTTCCTGTGGCAAGGATATGCTCAGGTTGCTTGATGGTGTCACTGATAACCAATTCAGAGAGATTAGATTGAGCCAAGCGATCGGCTGCTGGACCCGATAATACCCCGTGGGTTGCATATGCGCTAACCTTGATAGCACCACTATCCAAAAGAGCCTCGGCGGCATTGCAAATCGTGCCTGCAGTATCCACCATATCATCAATAAGAATACAATGGCGACCTTCTACATCACCGATAATATTCATAATTTTTGCAACATTTGGAGCAGGGCGACGCTTGTCCACAATGGCGATATCTGCATGCAATCGTTTGGCAAGAGCTCGGGCACGAACCACACCACCAACATCGGGAGAAACAACAAGGATATCCTCTAAATTATTGCGTGATTCAATATCGTTAGCGAACAATGGCCCTGCAAAAATATTGTCTACAGGGATATTGAAAAAGCCTTGAATCTGTGTGGCATGCAAATCCATGGTAAGCACACGGGTTACGCCCGCAGCTTGCAATAAATCAGCAACTAATTTTGCAGAAATTGGTGTGCGGCCAGCACTCTTTCGATCTTGACGGGCATAACCGAAATAAGGAATAACGGCACATATTTGGTGCGCAGAGGCTCGTTTTGCGGCATCAATAGCAATCAGTAATTCCATCAAATTATCATTGGCTGGAGAAGATGTGCTCTGGACGATGAAAACATCCAAGCCACGAATGGTTTCTTCAAACTGTAAAAAGACTTCGCCATCGGAAAAACGCTGCACATGAATATCACCAACAGGCATCTCGATATGACGGCAAATGTCGGCTGTAAATTCTGGGTTGGAGGTTCCAGAGAATAGACGTAACTTCTGAGGTTTAGTCATGAGAACAGTGCTCCGTTACTGCGTGTTAATGACAAGCTTATGTGCAACAAAACCAATTATACTATGAACGAATGGCTGGGGCGGCAGGATTCGAACCTGCGCATGACGGGATCAAAACCCGCTGCCTTACCGCTTGGCTACGCCCCAATATCGTTCGTAAATGCAGGGTGTTTATCGAGCAACCTTCCTGCATGTGTCCAGCTAGCTAGCCCTTTTTGTTGCAAATCATTTGCAAGCAGTATGGCTTGTTGTTGTGTTGAACACAAAGCAACACAGGTTGAACCACTTCCACTCATCCAAGCCAAGTCAGCTTTTTGCCGCATGGCTTGCAAAAGTAATCCGACTTCCGGAAGTAATGCAATGGCACTTTCCTCCAAAACATTTTCTCCAATGTGAAGCTTACCCTGCGAAGCGGCGCGCATGGTATCGGCGCTTGCTTGGTGGGTCAATGAGCTTTGTGTTTCAGCAAGTTTAAATGCTCTTTTTTGGGTTTGGGATGACTTATTTTTATCCTTTATTAACAATAAATTACATTTATTTATTTGTGTGTCGAAGTGTTGAAAAACTTCTTTTGTTGATAGCCCATTACTCGGGCGGGCAAGGCAAATATATGTGCTTGGCATAGCCTTAGGATAAGGCGTTAGCTTTTCACCAATACCTGTTGCAAGACTTGCTCTGCCAAACAAAAAACAAGGAATATCGGCACCAAAACCAGCAGAGAAGTCGATAAGATTCTGTTGAGAAAGCTGTAGATTCCACATTTGATTGGCTGCCAGCAAGGCACTGGCAGCATCGGATGAGCCGCCGCCAAGACCTGCTTTGGAAGGTAGTTTTTTATCAATATAAATATCCAAACCTTGATGAACACGATGGCGTTCTTTGAGTGCTTGTAAGACTTGAAAAACAAGGTTTTTTGTACCTGATAATGATGCAATAGAGCAGCCAACTGACAGTTGTTTAGAAGCTGTGATATGTAGGGTGTCATAGGTATCGACAAAGGCAAAGCTAGTATCCAGTTCATGGCGACCATCAGGAAATATGCCTGTAATATTTAGGTGCAAGTTTATTTTTGCAGGTGCGAGAACCGTTGTTGAATCAGAAATAGTAAGCGTCATGGGAAAATACGTAAAATAGCGGTGCGACCATGGGTGATATCTGTCATGGTGAGTTTGTGGCGATGATTTTGCCAACGTAGTCGGATGGTGTTGTTATGAAGTAGCCCTTGCCAAGTATCATTGCCTTTGGCTTTAAGTGATGGTGGAATTTGGTAATGAAGAATCGCAGCAATGGTCTGTGGTGGTAATACCATCCCATATTGCATAAGCGTGTCTGCTTTGATCGGCTGCCATGCTGTTATGGATGTTTGATTATCACGTATTTGGATATGTTCACCTTGCCATTGCAGTTCAATAATACGCCCTGTTGCAGCATGGGTTAGTCGAGCCTTGCCAGATTCTAAGGTTGCCTGCCAATGAATGAGAACTTGCCAACGGTGTGCAGACTCTAAAATAGACAGTTGTCCGTTAAAGCTATGCCAAGGCTTGTACTCATTGCTGTCTCGGACAGAGGCGGTTGGTTGCAGTGTACTGCAAGCCGAGAGTAGAAAGATAGCAATAGCAATATGTAGAGGCTTTCTCATGGGTGAGATTTATTGTAGTCCGTGGTTTATTTTTTTATGTAGCATATTTGGGTTATCTGGATGTAAAGAAAGAGCTTTTTGCCATTGTTGAATGGCTTTTTCGTGATTTCCTTGCTTCCAAAACATATCGCCCAAATGTTCTTGCATGGTTGGATCATCTGCGATTGTTTGTAGGGCTTTTTGTTGGGTGGTTACAGCTTTGTCATATTCACCATTTTTATAATAAACCCATGCCAAGGTGTCGAGGTAGTAACCATCACCAGGCTTTTGGGCCAAGGCGCGTTGGATATAGCTTTTAGCCTCATCAAGTTTAATGCCTTGCTCGGCATAAGTGTATGCTAAAAAATTAAGCGCATCTGCATGGTTTGGGTTGTTAAGGATTAAGGCTTGTAGTGTCCGATCAATATCTTCGTAACGCTTAAAATGCTCGAATGCGATGGCACGGTTCATTTGCAGACGTGCGGGAACTTGTTTTAACGCGGTGGTTGATTGCGTTTTATCTAACAGTTGTTGGTATTTTTCTTGTACTAGATAAAGCGTCGATAAAAGTACCCAAGCCTGACTGTTGGCAGGATTCTTTTTAAGGATTTTTTGTAAATATTGCTGGCTAGATGCATATTTCTTGGCAATGAAGTCCATGCTTGCCAAACGTAGTTGGGCTTCTTGCCAGAGTTCATGTTGAGGGTCAATTTGTTGGTATAATGAGCGAGCTTCTTTGTTTTTTTGTTGTGCTTCTAGGCTGCTTGCCAAGTAAAAACGATAGGTTTGAGTTTGTGGCGCTATTTTCAGCGCTTTATTGAATTGATTGGCAGACTTTTTAAAATCTTGCTGTTGATAATATAATAGCCCCAAAGCCGATTGAATCTCGGCACTCTCTGGCAGAGATTGAAGCATTTGTTTGTAGATAAGAATGGCTTCTTGGGGGCGTTTGGATTCAATAAGCAGGCGTGCCAAAGCATGTTGTACGCGCAAACTTGATGGATTTGAATTGTTAAAATCGCGCAAGATATTCTCTGCTTTATCAAGGTGCTTTTGCTGGATTTCTAGTTGACTAAGCAAAAGAATGGCCGTGTCATCATTGGGGTTTAAGGCATGCATTTTCTTCAAGCTATTTGAAGCTTCTTGAAATTTTCCTTGGCGGGTAAAAACATCGGCCTGAAATTGACGAAGCATGGGTGTGTCTTGTTGTTGAATAGCAATATTGATGGCGATGTGAGCCAGAGCGAGTTGTTTTGTCTGAATAAATAGGGTGATTTGCAAGTCATGGGCAAGCATGAAAGACGGATGTAGATTGATGAGTTTGGCAAGAAAGTCTAGAGCATTACTGTATTTTTTACTGCCTGCAAGACTACGTGCATACATGATGAATAAGTTTTTTTGTTCGACACTATTGTCTTTGCTAATACTGGTGAGTTGCACAAGTGCTTGTAAGTATTGCAGTGCTTCATTGGGGCGGTTGCTCTTTAATAAGAGGTCGGCGAGTTGAAGTGTAGGTATGAGGTCACTAAGATTGCCTTTTTTTTCATTTGCACGCTCGTGTTGGCTAATGAGCGCCTCTAAGAACTGAATGGCTAGTCCAGATTGCCCGTTACGCATGGCAGTTTGGGCACCCAGGTAAAGGGAACGTGTACTACGAGGCTGCATAGGCTGTGTTACGGCCGGTTTGTGAACGGTAGGCTCGACAGTGTTTTTTTGTGGCGCAATGCAAGCGCTCAGGCTTAGGGTGCTAATGCATAATGCGAATGTGAATAATTTCATATACTTATACCTTGGACATGTTGATAGGGTGAAATTTACCAGTTGAATCATTGGGTTCCCAGCAGTGGATGCTGGCAACTTTGCCATCGCATACACTAATGATTGGGTATAAGAAGCCTTCCCAAGCACTGCTTAAGTCGGTGGGAGAAGGTTTGGCTGGGCAATCTGGGTGTGAATGAAACAC
>JAUZQS010000189.1 GCA_030950875.1 Mariprofundaceae bacterium
GGTCGCAACCGATTAAAGATTCGCATAACCAAGTAGTAGGTACATTTGCGATGTACTATAAACAACCGCGTTCACCCAAAGAGCATGATATAAAACTATTACTGCAGGCTGAAGCGCTCGCCGCAAATGCTATCAACAGTAAAAAAACTCATCAAATGCGAGTGGATATGCGGTCACAGATTGAGCATATGCAACGGTTAGAGAGTCTTGGTGTGCTAGCTGGCGGTATTGCTCATGATTTTAACAATATACTTACGGCTATTTTAGGTAATGCCGCAATGGCTGAGCGTAAAGCCTTGCTAGACCCTCATGCTACTCAAGGCTATTTAAACAAGATTGTTACCTCTAGCGAAAGAGCTGCTGACCTATGTAAACAAATGCTGGCTTATTCGGGTAAAGGTAAGTTTGAGGTACGAGCAATAGATCTATCTATCTTGGTTGAGGAAATTACAAATTTATTGGAAATCTCCATCTCCAAGTCAGTGGTACTCAAATATCATCTCACAGATCAGTTACCAGCGGTGGAAGCCGATGCTGCACAACTGCAGCAAGTGATCATGAACCTTACCATCAATGCCAGTGATGCGATTGCTGACAAGAGTGGTGTAATCTCTATCTCTACGGGCGTTATGCATGCTGATCGCGCCTATCTATCGGGCACGAGTTTGGATGATGCTTTGCCTGAGGGACGTTATGTATATTTAGAGGTTTCAGATACAGGTTGTGGTATGGATAAAGAGACTCAGAAAAAAGTATTCGAGCCCTTCTTTACCACAAAATTCACAGGTCATGGTTTGGGCATGAGTGCTGTGTTGGGTATTGTACGTGGGCATCATGGAGCCATTAAATTCTACTCTGAGCTCAAGCACGGTACCACATTCAAAGTATTACTACCTATATCTGAGCAACCCGTAGATGCTCCCTTACCATGGGCAGAGCCTGCTGCGGAGCCTTGGCATGGTTCTGGCACGGTCTTGATTGTAGATGATGAAGAGACTATCCGAGAGATGGCAAGTATGATGTTGGAGGATATGGGCTTTACTACGTTGACTGCACAGGATGGCTTGGATGGGGTGAATGTTTATCGTCAACACCAGAAAGAAATCGCGGTTGTTCTGATGGATATGACCATGCCAAAAATGGATGTTAAAACATGTTTTACAGAGCTTAGGATCATTAATAAAGATGTTAAAGTACTTCTCTCCAGTGGTTATAATGAACAAGAAGCTATCAGCAGCTTTGCAGGTCAGGGATTAGCTGGATTTATACAAAAGCCCTACACACCCGAAGCGCTGCAAGAAAAGCTACAGCAAACATTAAAATAATTTCTATTTATCATCGGCCTACTGCCCATGGCTTTGTTATCCTTGGGCTCTCTTTACTTTATATAAACAGCATAGAAAGACAGATAACTTTAAATTTATGAAGAAATACATGAATATTTAAAAATATAACAATTATTTACAGTTAAGTATTTAAAAATCGCCTAAAAATAGGCATTTCATAAAAGATAAATGTAATATTTTATTTTCTACGTTGCTTAAAGAAAGATTTTATTTGTGCACTACATTCATCCGCAAGCACGCCACCTTTTAGTTCGGTTTGATGGTTTAATCGCTTATCTGATAGCAATTGATACAAAGACTCAACAGCACCTGTTTTAGGCTCCGATGCGCCATACACTACGCGTGCAATGCGAGCATGAATGATTGCACCTGCACACATCGTGCAAGGCTCTAAGGTGACAAAAAGTTGCACCCCCACCAAACGATAGTTGCCAATCGCAGCACAAGCAGCACGAATCACCTGTATTTCTGCATGGGCTGTTGCATCATGATTTAAAATGGGCGCATTATGGGCGCTAAATTGTTGCCCACCTGCCAACACAAGCACCGCCCCAACAGGAACTTCTCCTTGCTCAGCCGCCAATTCTGCCTGTTGCAGAGCGATTTCCATATATTGTTCATCGGATAACATTATGATTTTAATTTCGGGTCAAACACATCACGCAGCCCTTCACCCAATAAATTATAACCCAATACTGTGATTAAAATCGCCAATCCAGGGTATAATGATAACCACCACGCTAGCTGAATATTATCCTTCCCTTCCGTGAGAATATTTCCCCATGATGGATCAGGCGGCTGCACACCCAAACCCAAAAAGGATAGTCCCGATTCCACCAGTACAGCCCCAGCAATACCCAATACAGCCGATACCATGATAGGGCCCATAGCATTGGGCAGTAAATATTTCCAAATTAAACGTAGCGGACTAACACCCAAACTTTCTGCTGCTTGAATAAACTCACGGCTGCGCAACGATAAAAATTCAGCACGCACCAAACGTGTTACGCCCATCCACGATGTTAAGCCAATCACAATCATAATATTCCAAATCGAAGGCTCTAAAAAAGCAATCACTGCCAAGATTAAAAAGAAAGTTGGGAAACAAAGTACCATGTCAGTGCTGCGCATAATCCATGTATCCATACGCCCGCCCACATACCCTGCCGTAGCGCCCAAGAATACACCGATTGCAATGGATAAACCGACCGCAACAAAACCCACTGCCAATGAAATACGTGCGCCATACAACATGCGCGAAAATACATCGCGCCCTAACGTATCGGTACCACACCAATGTTGCCATGATGGCGACATCAAAATATCGCGTACATTAATGGCTGTCGGATCATACGGTGCAAGCAATGGTGCGAATACGGCTAAAAAAGAAATACTGAATACAATAGCGCCGCCGACCAACATCAAGGGCTGTTGTTTCAAATAATGGAGCATATTCAACCTTGCCCATGGCGAATGCGCGGATCTGCCCATGCATATGCCAAGTCTGCCATTAAATTACCCACCAATGTAAGCACTGCACCAATCACTGTAATGCCCATGACCACCGTATAATCGCGTGCCAAAATCGCCTCGTAAAACAAACGACCCATGCCCGGCAATGAAAATAAATATTCCACAATCACAGAGCCACCAATCAGACCTGGAATCGAAAGGCCTAACAGCGTAATAATCGGCAAAATCGCATTCTTTAATGCCAAACGGTAACGAATCGTGTTTTCTGAAATGCCCATAGCCCGCGCCGTGGTAATATAGTCAGCACGAATCACTTCCAGCATACCTGTACGCATAAATCGGCTCATACCCGCCAAACCACCAATCGCCGATACAAATACGGGCAAGATTAAATGTTTGAAGAAATCGAGTTGCTGCTCCCAGAAACCCATTTGTTGCCAGCCATAATCATGAATGCCAGAAATGGGTAAGATATTCATATTCACACCCAAACCCATCATCAGTAACAAGCCCAACCAAAATGAAGGAATGGCAAAACCAATAAACACAAATACCGTCATCGCACGGTCAAACCAAGAGTTTTGCTTCACCGCACTCATCACGCCAATAGGAATTGCCACCAGAAAAATTACCACCATGGCCAAGATATTAATCCATAAGGTGACAGGTAAACGTTCCATTACTTTATCAAAAACAGGGCGGTGGTCACTGGAAAAAGATTCGCCAAAATCCAATACAGCCAAACGTTTTAGCCAATTCCAATATTGTTCATAAAGCGGCTTATCCAAGCCATAATAAGCCCGCAATCGCTCAATATCTTGCGAAGAAACTTTGGGGTTAAACTCTTGCCCTGTTACCGCAGGTTCGCCAGGTGCCAAATGCATCATAGCAAAGGAAATCATGGTAATGCCCAAGAGCAGGGGCAGCATACCAAGTAGGCGTTTTAGAGCATATGATCGCATATCCGAAGTTTACGAGACTTCTTCTTCTCCTGCTACTGCCAACACGATCTTTCCTTGCATATGCCCACCCTCAACCAGTTTGTGTGCCTCTGCCACATCTTCTAACGGCAATATTTTAGCAATATGAACTTTTAATTTTTTCTCATCAATCAATTGTGCGCATTGCTCCAAAATAGCTGCATGATGCTCTGCAGCCTCTTTCAAGTTCGACGCCATCGGCGTAAGCATCAACTCTTGTGACACACGCACATTTTTTGAGCGCAGTGCTTTCCAGTCCACATCATCAGGCACTTGCAGAATACTGACCAAATCACTGTAGTGAGCCATCGCAGGAATCAATTGCCTGAATGCATCACCGCCGACTGTGTCAAAAGCAATGTCCACGCCTTTTCCATCGGTCCAATCTAACAACGCTGCGGCCACATCTTCCTTGCTATAATCAATAACATGATCCGCCCCCAATTCACGAACAAAGCTTGCTTTTTCATCACTGCTTACCGTCGTTGCAACGTCACAACCCGCAACTTTTGCCAATTGAATCGCCACATGCCCTACCCCGCCAGCACCCGCATGAACAAACACTTTTTGACCTGATTGAAGCCCTGCCCGATCAAACAATGCTTCCCAAGCAGTAATCAATACCAATGGCGCTGCTGCCGCTTGTAAATAACCCAAGGATTCAGGTTTTTCTGCAAGGAAATATTCTGGTACAAGTATATATTCAGCATAGTTTCCTTGTGATTGATCGGCATGTTTTTGACCTAGGCCGCCATAACAATAATATACAGGGTCGCCCGCAGAAAATTCTGTAACATCTGCACCTACTGCTTCTACCACGCCAGCCCCATCGCAACCCAACACGCTAGGATAGGCATCAGGAAAGTACATGCCATTGGCTCGAAGTTTGGTATCTATAGGGTTCACACCTGCTGCAAAAACCTGCACCAACACCTGATTAGGCTCATTAATACGCGGTTTATCAAGCTCTTCCAGCTGTAACTGCTCCGCCCCACCAGCTTTGTGAATCATCATTGCCCGCATACAAACCCCTTATCTGCAAATTTTGCATATATTATGAACTGCAAAGCAGCTATACTACTAATGTTACGAATCAAACTAAAGCGAGGTTATAGGATGACATCACTACACACAAAAACTTGTATCCCCTGCCAAGGCGGCGTGCCTTCTTTACTCGGCTTAGAAGCTGAAAAATTATTGGTAAAAGTAGAAAAATGGAAATTTCTTGATAAAAACAAGAAAATACAAAGAAAATTCACTTTTTCTAACTTTATAGAAGCCCAAAACTTTGCTCAAAAAGTCGGGGATATTGCCGAATCAGAAAATCATCATCCCGATATTTGTTATGGCTGGGGTTATTGTACCGTCACACTTTACACACATAAAATTGGCGGCTTACATGAAAATGATTTCATCCTAGCCGCCAAAATTAATAAGTTATAAATCCAAACAAGTAACTGTTCAGGTTGCTTGTGATTCGCTTAAGTTCAAGAAAAATAGCGCAGTGTGCTCCTGCACATGAGCATATTTGACGCAGAAATTAAGTGAATCACGGGTGAACTGGATAGTTACTAAGATTTTTTTACAAATTGCGTGAGAATCACAATCAACTGACTGCTTACACGCCCTTCAATATGTTCAGCATTATCAGCGACCAAACGAATATTACGTACCGCTGTACCACGCTTGGCAGTAAATCCACCACCTGACACTTTCAAGTCTTTAATCAATGTGACCGTATCACCATTTTCAAGTACCGCACCATTGCTATCACGATGTACCACCGCATCATCGGAAGCACTTTGGGCACCTGCTTCAGCCCAAGCTTTCACATCATCTTCCAAATACATCATATCCAACAAATCTTGCGGCCAGCCTTCGCCACGCAAGCGGCTTAACATGCGCCAAGCCATCACTTGTACAGCAGGCACTTGACTCCACATACTATCATTCAGACAACGCCAATGATTGGCGTCAACGTTATCAGGATTCTCAACCTGATCAGAGCATGTGGCACAAAGATAAACACATTCATCCGCCGTATTATCAGGGCTTGATGGCACTTCATACACTGCTAGTTTTTCTGTCGCAGCGCACAGTTCACACTTGGATTCACTGCGTGTTTGCAATGTTTGCTCTATACTCATGATCAATCTCTCCACATTCAAATGATACTGGGTAACTATTCCCCATTATTTTCACGCCGATGATTCATTTCGAAGGTAATAAAGTCAAATAAAGCATCTTAGATTCAATTCGCAAGTGCAATATCTGTGCAACTATTCAGTTCACCACTGAGTTACAGGATTTTTTGTGGCTGCACCGAATAGTTACAACGCCTTTAAGCTATCGTCTTGCAAGCCGATAGTTTCTTGTTTTTTAATGCTCTCAACGGCTTTCCATAGTAAATCACCATGCCAAGACAATTGCTTGTTAGGGCTGTATAAGCAAAGCTCCAAATCATTTAAAGCCGCATCGAGTAAGTCAGATTGACCTTTAAGTTGCCCTACATTGTAAATATCCTTTTTTTCATGGAAGCATCTAGCCCACTCAACAAGTAGCGTTGCACTACTTTGAGCATCCTTATCGTAACAGGCTCGCTTTAGTTGATGTTGTAATGCTTTGAGTTGACGCCGATTTGCGTTGTCATCATCTTCATGAACTGATGCTTTTATTGGGTGTTTTGAAAACCACCAAAATGCAATGGTTAATAACCATCCCAATGCTAAACATGCACTGATAGTTTGCCAAAGCGTTAGGTTATCATTATTTAATGCTGTTTGTAGATCGGTTTGAATTTTAAGTGGTGTGGTTTGAGCTTTAGTCACTGGCAAGGCCACTGAAGGAGCTGCTATTGTGTTGGTTGAGTTGGTTTGAAGGCTACTTTTTACAGCCCCTTCTTTAATGCTAATGGTGCGCCCTAGTATTTTAGCATATTGAATTTTATGGGTCTGTGTGTTCCACCAAGCAATCGATATTTCGGGTAAGCGGATATCTCCTTTTTTGGTTGGAATCATGGCGATTTTTTCACGCCTCTCGCCGATAACGCCATGTTCATCAAGCTCTGTTTTTAGTTTTGGTTTGTCAGGGTATTGTTTAAGCCCATCAATATTTTGAATGCTTAGAAGTTGAGGCAGTTGTTCTGCTGTGAGGCCACGAGCACGAATTTCAATGGTACGCGTGATAGGCTCACCGACTTTTAAATCGCTATCATCGGTTTGAACTTCTTTAATACTCACACCTTCAGACGGCAACCAAGCATCACCACTTGGCCATGTTGTTGGCATAGGCGATATTTTAAGCTCCACAGCCTTGGATGACACACGTAAAGTACGCCCTGCTTGATTAAAAAAAGACCGATTATCAGCAACTTGGCCACTAAATTCAATGGGAGGAATCTTTAAGTTTCCACTTTGTTGTGGAAAAATAGCATAATTG
This sequence comes from Mariprofundaceae bacterium, assembly GCA_030950875.1. Taxonomy (GTDB): domain Bacteria; phylum Pseudomonadota; class Zetaproteobacteria; order Mariprofundales; family Mariprofundaceae. The sequence continues at coordinate 7,238 of JAUZQS010000189.1, forward strand.
CGCTCTGTTACGACAAAACGGCGCTGATTCCGCACTGTTTCATACGTTTTATCCTTACCTAGACGTTTGATGATGCTATGGGGAATTTCTGGCTCACTAAGCTGGGCTTGGGCTAGGTTAACAGCCCGAAATAGGCGTACCTTGAAGACCACCTGTGCTTGCACATAACTATCAGTCGGGCTTGCACTGACTTCTAGAAACACATCGCGATTTTGTGTATTATTTGTTTGTTGGGCTTGCTCTAAAACTTGCAGTGTTAAAGCTTTAGTCTTCATATTCCCTAATGAAATAGCAGGTATGGACAAAATCCCTGTATGTTTGGGCATCAAATTGATTTGCCAATCTTTACTTCGACTCATGCTGCCATTGATGAATTGATAGCTGCTTCTCTGACTTTTATTTAATATTTCAAAATCATTGTTTAAGGGCGAAAAATCAGGATCTTTATCGCTACTTCCATCCACATGGATACTAAGTTGAACAGATTCACCAGAAATGCTACTTGATCGATCCAGTGATGCGATTGCACTCCCTGCCATCGCAAATGTAGGCATGAATAAGCATGCAAAGCTAAGCATGATATACGATAAAATCCAAGATGAATATTTCACCATTTTTTCACTCCTTTAGCGTTTTTTTCTACATGTTGTTGCTGGTATTGGTATAAGAATTTCCTGCGCAATAGGCCACCTGGATCATCTGGGATACGCCGTATGGACTGATCAAAAGCTTGTTGAGATTCAAGTTTTTTCATCTCATCCGGTGATAGCGCATGTTGTAGCGGCTTTTTACCCGTGTGCTTTTGCATATTCTTATTCTCTTGCACAGCTTTTTTGCCTTTTTGAGCCTGCTTTGGTTTAGATGAGTCTGTGTGTTTTCCTTGTTTTAAGTCGGTTGGGTGTTGTGCTGATGATTTTTTATGCTGTTGATTTGAATTCTTATCAGAGGCTGATTGCTTGGAAGATTTTTTATCATCCATGTTTTTTTCTTGTTTGGAGTCATTTGAGTGTTGTGATGATGATTTTTCTTGCTGTTGGTTTGAATTCTTCTTAGCGGCTGATTGCTTTGAAGATTTTTTATCATGGGTATTTTTTTTATTGCCTTTAGAACCTTGAGCTTGTTGTTTATGATCTGAATGGTCTTTTTTATTTTGATTATTGGAATTATTTTTTTTAGATGATTGTTGTTTTTTTAGTTTTTCTAATAAATCTTCATTTGCCTTGGCATCAAGGTATTCAGGATGGCTTTCTAATATTTTCTTATAAATTAAGATAGCCTTATCAAGCTGGCCTAAATGAGCTAAGGCATTGGCATGATTGTAAAGGTCATCAACTGTGGGCTTGGTAATACTATGAAAATCTTTTTCAGCGGCAGTATAATTTTTAGCTTTATAATATGCACTCGATTTCCATGCAGGATTTTCAAATACTTTGGCAGCTTGTGCATATTTTTTATCATGCATCAAGACTTCGCCTAGGTTATCTTTGGTTTGCCAAAGCTCATCCCAACTTTGAGCATGAACTGTTTGGGGTTGAATACCTAAACACAAGATAACGATTAAAAGCCCGCGCCGAAAACCCATGAGTGCCAAGGGAATGATTAAAAACAATAAATATGGGCCTTCTTCATGCCAAATATCATAGGTGTGATGTTTGCTTTGGCTGACATCATCATTGAAGATGGCAGGCTTGAGTTGTGGCAATAGTTCTTGAATATCAGTTTGATCTAAAGTGAGTTTATGAAAAAAACCATGACCAAGTTTGGCTAGTTTTTGCAAACGATCTTTGCGCAAAGATGCAATCACGATATTGCCTTGTTGATCTGTAACAAAACCTTCTGTTGGGGTCGGAATAGGTGCACCTTGCTCTGTGCCGATGCCGATTACATCGATACGGTGGCCTGCTTGAGTGAGTTGTTTTAATACTGCATCTGTGAATTGATCTGAATCAGTAATTACTAATACGACGCCATGTTGGATACTGCTTTGTTTAAATAGTTTTAGGGCTTGCTGCAAAGCAGTATCTATATTGCCACCTTGTACAGGCATCATATCTGTCGAGAGCTCTTGCAACTGAGATAAAATAGTTTGTTTGTCTTCGGTGAGAGGCGTGACGACATGGGCAGAACCAGCAAAAGCAATGAGGGCAGTTTGCCCTTCTTTGCGCATATTTAATAGATCAATGAGTTTCTCTTTAGCCCGTATTAGACGACTGGGTTTGATATCTTCGGCATCCATTGAAAGAGATAAGTCCATTAAGACGACAAGTGCTGATGTGGGCTGATACAAGGGTTGTGGAAGTTGTCGCCAAACAGGCCCTGCTAATGCAGTAATGATGCAAATGCCTGCGATGCCAATGACCCAAACATGGCGTTGTGAAGTAGGGGTGGGGCCAGAATTAAATTGTAAATAATTCAACAACTCAGCAGAGCAGACCTTTTGCCATGCCCCCCAAACTGGGCTTAATTGTTTAAGTTGATAGATAAGCCCAGCCAATACGATAAGCAGGAGAAATGCCCCAGGGCGCAAGAAATGAAAATTTATTAAAAAGTTATCCATGCTCATCCCCGTTGTCGCCAAAGCAGCACAAACAAGGCCAATAGGCTTGCCAGCCCGAGCGGGTAGATAAAAAGAGATTCAATAGGACGAAAAGTCTCTGTATCACGAACGGTTGGTTCAAACTTGTCAATAAGTGCATAAATCTTTTTTAGTTCAGCTGTATCATGGGCTCGGAAATATTGGCCACCCGTTTCTTTTGCAATGGATCTTAGCATTGCTTCATCTAAATCAGCCGAAGGGTTGACTGTTTGTGTGCCAAAAAATGATTCGACCTCCATGGAACTAGAACCTATGCCAATGGTGTAAATATGTAGGCCTATTTTTTTAGCCAAGGCAACACCTTCTTCAGGGCTAAGCACACCCGCTGTATTAACGCCATCAGTGAGTAAAATAAGCACCAGCTTTGATACATCTTTTTTATCTTTCAAGCGTTTTACAGCCAAACCAATGGCATCGCCAATGGCTGTTTTCTTGCCTGCTAAACCGATGAAAGATTCTTGTAAAAATGTATTAACAGTGGTGCGATCAAAGCTTAATGGGGCTTGTAAATAAGCTTGAGAACCAAATAAAATAAGCCCAATACGATCGCCTTTGCGGCGTTGTATAAAATCACCTGCGATCTGTTTGGTTGCTGTTAAACGGTCAACATGCTTACCTTGTAAAGTAAAATCTTTAATTTGCATGCTGCCTGATAAATCCACAGCCAACATGATATCGCGACCACTACGAGGTATATCTATAGAATCTCCCAGCCATTGCGGGCGAGCGGCAGATAGGATTAGTAAACACCAAGCGATTGCTGCGAACCATAAAAGCATCGAATGCTTAGAATTTATGTCTGAATCTTGATGACTGGCCATGCGGAAATCATTAGCAAAAGGCACATATAAGCCATGTTGGGGTGATTTCTTAATCGCAGGAGCGAAGCGATAAATTAGCCATGGCAAAGGCAAAAGGGTAAATATCCAAGGCAAAGCAACTTCAAACATGTTGTTTAACCACCATATTCAACCATTTTTTACAGATATCAAATAATATTTCACTGTCTTGTTGCATGTTTACACCCAGTTGTTGGCGATATGCGCCTGTTTTTAATAGCTCTGCAATATGCGTGGAGGTGAACGATGGCGTGGGTTTATTTCCTTGCCATGTATTATCTAAGAATTGTAGCCATGCATCTTGAATCAAACCTTGCGTCTGCTCTGTTTTAAATACAGTCATAGAAACACGCCGTAAAAGAGTCGATAGATTCGCAACCAGTGCCAGGCTGTCGTGCGTTTGCGTATAATGATCTTCGATACGCTGTGTTTCATCTTGGATGGATTTCTTTAGTATTTTCTTGGCTGTTTTTTTCTGATGCCATGCACGCATACGGGGCCACAATAGTATGCCAAAGAGTATTAAAAATATACCGATGCCAATCACTAAATACCAGCCAAGTGCTAATTGCCACCAAGCTTCAGGTGCAGGCATGTGAATATCTTTAAGCTTATTGAGTGCGTTTTCAAGCTGGTTTAAATCACCCATAAACGCTCCCGAATAGATTCTGTGACATCATCGGTTGTTTTTAAATGGATAAGATGAATGCCATACTTTTTTTGCAAATTTTGTAGTTGTTGCATGCGCTCCTTGTACTGCATTTCCAAGGCTGATTGAACATTGTGATTGGCATGACATATAAAATGTGTTTTACCATCAAAGATGGGAAAGTCTCCTGCGGCAGGGAATTGCATCTCAATGGGGTCATGGATACTGATCAAGACCACATCATTATGGCGAGCTAACAAAGCAAGGTTGGCGATACTTGCATCATTAAGACCTCGAAAATCACTCAATATGTAAATTAAACTACCTGTCTTGCTAACATATCGCAGCCGCATGGTGGTTGCTTCTAAGCATGTTGATTCCACCTCGGGTTGCTGGTGTTGCCAAATGTTGGCGTGGCAGCAGGCATGTAAAAATTTCAATACACCTTTACGACCACGGGCAGGCTTAATTTCTTGATGTTCTTGATCGGAAAAAAGCCAGCCGCCTAAGCGATCACCATGCGCAATACTATGCCATGCAAGCAAAGCTGCTGCTTGTGTTGCAAGCACAGATTTGAGGCAGCCTTGCGTAGCAAAAAACATAGCTTGACGATAATCAAGGCAGATCAACACAGGCCGCTCGCGTTCTTCACGGAAAATTTTGGTGTGGGGGATACCTTTGCGAGCCGTGACTTTCCAATCAATACTGGATACATCATCACCAGCTTGATAAACACGGACTTCATCGAATTCCATGCCGCGCCCACGCAAACGCGATATATGCGCACCACTTAAAGGAGAGCGGATATGCTTGCGGCGCACAGCAATTTCAGAGACTTGGCATTGCAGTGAAATGAGTTGTTGCAAATCAAGTTCAGTGGCGGAATGTCGCACTGTGTTTTTTAGCATTGGCATTTAAGGTACAGGAACCTCTGCAATCAGTTGATGGATGACATCATCAGAGCTTAATCCGATGGCCTCGGCCTCATAATTGAGCATCAAACGATGTCTTAAAACATCAAATGCCATACTTTGAATATCTTCAGGAGTCACAAAATCGCGGCCTGCGAGCCAAGCATGAGCTCTAGAACAGCGATCCAAAGCAATGGTGGCTCGCGGGCTTGCGCCGTATTGAATATGCTTTACAACACCTGTTTTTGTATGATTTGAGCGTGTCGCCATGGTTAAACGAACGATATAATCTTCCAAAGCATCAGACACATGGATTTTAAGGGCTTCTTGACGAGCCGTCATCAACGTTTGTTGATTCAGTTGGCTGACAGGATCTTCATCGGCTTTATTTTTATTCGCCTCTTGCCGTGATAATTGCAGGATTTTTCGCTCTGCCTCTGCATTGGGAGCTTCAATTGTGACATGCAGTAAAAAGCGATCCAGTTGAGCTTCTGGCAGTGGATAGGTGCCTTCTTGCTCAATTGGGTTTTGTGTTGCCATCACCAAAAATAGATCGGGCAAAGGATAACTGACTCGACCAACAGTGATTTGACGCTCTGCCATAGCCTCAAGTAAGGCAGACTGCACCTTGGCTGGGGCGCGATTAATTTCATCAGCAAGGACTAAATTATGGAATAACGGACCTTTTTGAAAGTGGAAAGTACCATCTTGTGGGCGATAAATTTCTATACCCGTTAAATCCGAAGGTAGTAAATCGGGTGTGAATTGAACGCGATGAAAATCACCTTCAATACCATCACTTAAGACTTTTATGGCACGTGTCTTTGCAAGACCTGGCGCGCCTTCCACCAATAAATGCCCATCGGCAAGCACTGCAATTAACAAGCGATTGGCTAAATGGGATTGCCCAATGATTTTTTGTTCCATCTGTTCTTGTAAGACTTGAAATGCGGAAAGTGCCGACATGCTAACTCCAGTGTATCTATTCAATCAATGTGCGCTTTATAAACTTGCCTATGTGAGGTTCAAGTGGAAATATTACACTGTCAGCGACTTTGATAAAATGCGGATAAATAGTTACCTTGTTTGTTTCTTAATAACGCAACATGATTATTTATGCCATAGCTTAAAAAAACGTAACTATTCAGAACACCTAAAAAAACATCCTGTAACTGTTCAGGTTGCCGCTTATTTTTCTGATGGCAAGGCAAAAAAGCGGAGCTTACTACTGTAAGTGAGCATTTTTTAACGCCGGCAGCAGGGAAATAAGGGGTGAGCTGAATAGTTACCAAAACTGTAAGGTATTTATAAGCGAGGCGACTGCTGTCTCAAGACTGATTTCAATTTAAAATATGGAGTTATAACACATGCATGATTGCCGGCCTTTATTAGAGAAAACGGATTTCCCTGCCATTCGGCGCGGAAAATTAACAACGTTGCAAGTTAATTTGGGTTATTTATGCAATCAGACATGTGTACATTGCCATGTTGATGCTGGGCCTCGGCGTAAAGAAATTATGCAACGTGAAACAGTAGATACGATTCTTGATTTCTTACGTGCTTCAGATGTCAAAACATTGGATTTAACAGGTGGTGCACCTGAAATGAATCCGCATTTCCGCTATCTGGTACATGAAGCTTGTCAACTGGGAATACAGGTGATTGACCGTTGTAACTTGACAATTTTAAGTGAGCCTGGCTATGAAGGTCTGGCAGAGTTCTTGGCTGAACATAAGGTGGAAGTTTCAGCTTCGCTACCGTGTTATTTGGGTGAAAATGTCGATGCACAGCGTGGTAAAGGTGTGTTTTCTGCAAGTATTGCGGGTCTTAAAGCGTTGAATGCTTTGGGTTATGGCATGGACGGTAGTAGTTTGATGTTAAACCTTGTTTACAATCCAACGGGGACATCGCTGCCGCCATCTCAACTTGAGCTGGAAATAGCTTACAAGAAAGAATTGAAAGAGCGTTTTGATATTGTGTTTAATCAACTATTCACCATTACCAACATGCCGATTAAACGCTTTGGTAGCTGGTTGATTTCAAAGGGTGAGTTTGAGGGTTATATGCAGCAATTGAAAGACAGCTACCAGCCTGCCAATGTGGATGGGGTTATGTGCCGTTCGCTGCTTAGTATTGATTGGCAGGGTTATGTTTATGATTGTGATTTTAATCAAATGCTTGATTTACCACTGCCAGGGAAAGCACAAACACATCTGTCTGAGTTGTTGCAAGAAAATGTAGAAGGGCTGCCGATTGCAATTATGGATCATTGTTATGGTTGTACAGCAGGGCAAGGTTCAAGCTGTAGTGGGGCACTATAATCACCCATATTAGCACTGTTTTTCTCGATGCCTGTGTTGAAAAATACTCACTTACGAATGTACGCTTGGCTTTTTCATCTTGCTCTAAAAAAAAATAGCACTAACCTGAATGATTATATAAATAAAGTTACTGCATGATTAATGAAATGAGGTGAAAAGATGAGTGAAACAGTCGCGGATGATATTCGTCAGAATGTACGTGAATCCTATGCCGAGGTGGCGGAAGCCAGTAATGCTGGTAGTTGTTGTGGTGAAGTAGTCAGTTGTTGTGGAGTATCCGATGATACGGCGATTAATAGCTTGGTTTCTACGCGAATGGGTTATTCAGAAGACGACTTGTCCAATGTTCCCAGTGGTGCGGATATGGGTTTGGGGTGCGGTAATCCGCGTGCCATTGCCAGTTTAAAGCCTGGTGAAGTGGTTATGGATTTGGGAAGTGGCGGTGGTTTTGATGCCTTTCTGGCGGCCCATGAAGTGGGCGAATCAGGGCGTGTGATTGGTATTGACATGACACCTACGATGATTTCTAAAGCACGAAAAAATGCAGAAAAAGGGAAATTTTCACAGGTTGAATTTCGATTGGGTGAAATTGAACATCTTCCGGTAGCAGATAACACAGCTGATGTAATTATGTCCAACTGTGTGATTAATTTGTCCCCTAATAAACCACAAGTGTTTCGCGATGCCTTTCGTGCCTTGAAAACAGGTGGGCGTTTGGCGATTTCTGATGTGGTTGCGACCTGTGAAATGCCAGAAGAAATGAAAAATGACCCAGTATTACATGCGGGTTGTATGGCTGGAGCATCGATGGTGGATGATTTGATTGCCATGATCAAAGATGCCGGCTTTGAACAAGTTATAGTTGAACCAAAAGATGAAACACGTGAATTTATCCGTGACTGGGCACCGGGGCGCGGTGTTGAGGATTATGTTGTTTCGGCGCGTATTGAAGCTGTGAAACCAGGGGGCTGTGGTGTATCTGTCACGCCATGCTGATTTTGATGTAACTATTCAGCTTACCCCTCATTTCCCCGATAGCGGCGTTGAAAAGTGCTCATTTACAGTAGTAAACTCCGCTTTTTCGCCAGTATTTTCCAATACATAAATGCGTCTGAAATGAAGGTGCATGAGTTTCACTTTATGCCGCCTTGAGATCGTGCTCAAAAATATTATCAAACATTATATTGCGAGCCTTTTGCATTAGCCTCCATGCGTCAAGGTCTGAATGCTCCATAGCGATTGATTTTAACGTAGCGAAGGTAATTCCTTCTTTAAGACTCAACTGTGCGCTTGGTAGCGATTTCAACTTCTCATAGGGTGTTTTCATATCCTCCTGACGGTAGCTTCTTTTCTGCTTTCCTTTGTCACTTACTTCGATGGTTGGAAAGTGACAGGGGCGATGGAAATTAAGGCATGGGTTAAGGTGTTCCTGATTGAATATTTCCATTAAACCAGCGTGTTTTTGCGGAATATGGATGTAACCAAAAGTCTTCCTAACCACTGAGTTATTTTTACTCTCAGCCAGCGCATTATCATTGGAGTTGCGTGGGCGCGATTTTGTTAATTTTACCAGATGATCATTGAGAAGGTTTGCAACTTGCCGATTGATGTATTCAGAACCATTGTCTGAATGAAACCCTTTAATAACAAAAGGAAATTGTTCAATGATTGACGTAAGTGCTGGAATCATAAACTGGTTGTTGATCCGCTCAACTGTAACGACTACTTCCCACTGCGTTACTTCATCAACAGCATTGATGTGATACACCCCTTTTTTTCCATCCAAGTCGCCCTGATGTACTGAGTCCACTCGAAGATAGCCAGGGTTGCCGTTGGGCCTTGGTTTGCAGCGCTCTCCGATGTTTACTTTGACTGGATTTGTCTTGGTAAATATATGCCTGCACCGTTGATAAACCTTACCTTTTCTCAAGTTGTAAAGATGGGATACGGAGACTCCCTGAAGGCGTGAGAACTGCTGATCTCCATATACTTCAAACTCGCGTTCGCAAAGGGCTTTAACGGTAGTGCCAGAAACGCCGTCTACGATCCGATCCACCTCTGCCAACAGCCGTATGTCCTCACGAGTATACTTGGTTGCAAAACCCTGCTTTATGCGTCGTCGTTGATGACGGATATGACCTGTTTTCTTATACTGCTTAACCAGCTTTGCAAGGTGTTGGCGAGAGTACCCAGTTAGTCGTTCAACATAACGGAGAACCTGACCTTTTGCCTTCTTTTTTAGCTTTAGATAACGAAACAAAACTAGGGTACGTTCAATCCAGGCGTAGACCTCTTGTTTGCCCCCTTGAAGGGCAATTGAAGTGTCAGTTACGCCTGTTAAAAACCGATCTATATCTTCCAGCGTCTTTATTTGTAATTCATTCATTTGTACCAGCATCTCCATACGCTAGCAGAATCACTTGTTTTCAGACGCATTCTGTATTGGAAAAGGCT
>JAUZQS010000019.1 GCA_030950875.1 Mariprofundaceae bacterium
TTGATACAGCAGGCATGCGCGAAAGCACAGATGTGATTGAACAAGAAGGGGTTCGTAGAGCCAAAGAGGCTGCAAATGTGGCAGATGTGGTGATTTTTCTAGCAGATGCTGAGCGAGAGGATACATGGCACTTTGATGGTCATTTTGATGTAGCGGTTTTAAACAAAGTTGATTTGATTGATGTGTCGGCTTACGAGAAGAGCGAAAGAGTTTTATTGTCGGCGCATACAGGTGAAGGTTTAGATAAATTATTGGAGACTTTGGCGAGCATGTTGGGCGAGAAACTGGTGGATGGAGAGGATATCTTTGTGACCAATGAGCGTCACCGTCTTGCCATTCAGGATGCCGAGAATTACGTTCAGGCTGCGCTACCTATGTTGATGCGTGAAGAACAGTTGGATTTAGCAGCCTTAGAGTTAAGGCAAGCTTGGGCGGCTTTGGGTGCTATTCTTGGTGTGGGTGATGTGGAATATATTTTAGATAGGGTTTTCTCAGAATTCTGTATTGGAAAATAGTGTTTTTCTACGCTTTTAGGCTGTTTTTCTTGAATAAAGGGCTATCTAAGTCCATAATGCACCTTCTTAATTTTTAAATGGTTTTTAGTTTATGAATAATTGAGTAGATGAGACTTTAAGAAAGTAGGAGAGGGGTATATATGTCTGTTAAGCATCCTGTAATTTCTGTAACCGGTTCTTCCGGTGCGGGTACAAGTACAGCCAAGGTGGCACTGGAGCATATTTTTCGTCGCGAGAAGATTACACCAGCAATTGTAGAAGGTGATTGTTTCCATAAATTTGGTCGTATTGAATTTAAAGAAAAAGCCAAAGAATTTGAAGCTGCAGGCAAGCGTTTAAGTCACTTTTCTGATGAAGCGAACCTATTTGGCAAAATAGCTGAACTTTTTAAAGGTTATGGAGAAAGTGGTAAGGGTAAGGCGCGTACTTATGTGCATGATGATGAGGAAGCCAAGCTTTATGGTGTTGACTCTGGAAAATTTACAGACTGGAGCGATGTTGGCGAGGGCTCGGATTTATTGTTTTATGAAGGTTTGCATGGTGGCGTAGAAGAAGTTCGTCCATACACTGATTTGATGATGGGTATTGTACCTGTTGTGAACTTGGAGTGGATTCAAAAGGTTCATCGTGATACTGCAATGCGTGGTTATTCTGCTGAAGCTGTGGTTGAAAATATTTTGTCGCGTATGCATGACTATGTTCATTTTATTACACCGCAGTTCACACATACCGACATTAACTTCCAGCGTGTTCCTTTGGTTGATACATCCAACCCGTTTATTGCGCGTGATGTTCCTACACCCGATGAAAGTTTGATGGTGATTCGTATTCGTAACCCTGATAAGTGGGGCGTGGATTTCCCTTGGTTACTATCGATGTTGAAGGACTCATTCATGTCCCGTCGTAATACCATTGTGCTACCATCTTCTAAAATGTTATTGGCAATGGAGTTGATTTTAGCGCCAATCATTCATGATATGATGGGAAATAAGAAGTAAACATAAAGGTTTGTTTATTTTAAAAAAAAAGGGGGCTTTGGCCTCCTTTTTTTATGCTTAAAATTCAACATATAGATATTTTATAATAAAAAACACTTGATTTAGTGGTTGTTCCTTAGACATGTGGATTTCATGGTTGTATAAATTATTCTTGTGAATATGAAAGAAGATGAAACGTTTCACGTGAAACACCCTGATGGGATTGTAGATGTTATCGTAGTTGGTGCTGGGCATGCTGGCTGTGAAGCAGCTGCGGCTGCGGCGCGCCGAGGCGCGAAGGTTCGTTTGATTACACAGAATTTAGATACCATTGCGAAGATGTCTTGTAATCCAGCTATCGGAGGCATTGGAAAAAGCCATTTGGTGAAAGAGGTGGATGCCCTAGGTGGTCTGATGGGAGAGTGTGCTGATAGAGCCGCGATTCAGTATCGGGTTTTGAATCAACGCAAAGGCCCTGCAGTTCGCTCTACACGGGCTCAATGTGATCGTCGCATATATCACATGGCCATGCGAAATCTTCTTGACCAACAGAATAATCTTTCATTGCATCAAGGCTCTATTAATGAATTAATCTTTAATGGTGATACTGTAATAGGCGTGATTGATGAGCTTGGTATAAGCCATTATGCCAAGGCTATTGTGCTTACGACGGGAACTTTTCTGGGCGGTCTTATACATGTTGGCGATAAAAAGTTTTCCGCAGGCCGATCTGGCGATGCTGGTATTCAAGGTTTAACACAGGAGTTGTATCAAAAAGATTTGCGTTTAGGACGCTTAAAAACAGGCACGCCTCCACGCTTGGATAAGAATAGCATTGCGTGGGATAGCTTAGATCAACAACCTGGTGAGTATGATGCATTGCCTTTTTCGGGCATGCGCTCCTCGGTCACACAAGATCAGATTCCCTGTGCCATTACACGTACCACGCAGCATACACATGATATTATTCGTGAGAACCTATCTCGTTCGCCTATGTATTCAGGCGATATTGAAAGCAAAGGCCCACGTTATTGTCCTAGTATTGAAGACAAGGTGGTTCGTTTTGCCGATAAA
>JAUZQS010000190.1 GCA_030950875.1 Mariprofundaceae bacterium
CCGCAACTTCTTCTAACAGTTAAAGGCAACCAAAGGATAGCGGCTCCTTTTTGCATATACTTAGCCAGAGCCATCGCTATGTATTAAGCTGCCGCGATGCACCCTAAACCAGCACCGAATTACCTTTCAGAATATCCCGTAGAAGTGACAGAGAAAGTCCATCAGCAGATAGAGCAAGGTCTGCTGGCTAAGGAGTTGCTGCAAAAGTATCCGCATAGCCACAAGGTGCGTACCAACAAGGCGCTTTATGGTTATGTCATGGAGCTCAAAAACACCCACCTGCGTAAAGCAGAGCCGCTCGATAAAATAGCCTTCGATACCAAACTGCACATCACCCACAATGCACTGGGCACCCACACCAAGAAGTCCAGACTACGGGGGGCAAGCCTCAGGGGTAGGCGCGAAGTCATCGTGGCAACAATATTTAAAGATCTACCGCCTGAATTTTTGCACATGATCGTTGCGCATGAGCTTGCACATCTAAAAGAATCCGAACATAACAAAGCATTTTATCAACTGTGCTGCAATATGGAACCGGACTATGAGCAGCTGGAGTTTGATCTACGGACCTACTTCACTTATCTGGAAATAACAGGAAGACCGCTTTGGTCTAGCCTTTCGTAGCAATCAAAACCCTGGGATTTTGATTGCTCATTTCCGAACACCTACCCGCGTTGACTGCTTCGCAAAAACAACTGATTCCAATTTGAAGGGTAGCATCCCCTTTAGCTCAAGTTCGAGGAGCAGACAAGATGAGCTGCCCTTTAATGTTCGGCATACTCATAAAGTGCCCAACATGGCTCTAAAAAACGTCATTCCCAAGTGCTTGTATTGGGAATCCATGATTAAAATCGTGGCTATCGATGGATCCTCGATACTAGCATTCGAGGATGACGGGTAAAACCAATAGTGAACTGAATCGTTACAAAGCATATAGCTATATAAAAAGCGGGGCTTAGGCTCAGCTTTTTTGTTTTGTTTAAATATCTAAGAGCAAGAGTGTTCTTTGGGTTGTTAAATTTCTATATAAATGATGACAGCGTAAAAATATCATGTGCTTTAGAAACACCGCGCAGCTTTTTTTTTCCAATAGATTTTAAACGTGTGGGACTAATATTCTGAGCAAAAGATTCACTGGTTAAAAGCGGAAATGTTGTTTTACACAAACCTTCTATACGTGCGGCTTCATTCACCGCAGCACCGATAACGGTGAAATCCAAGCGTGAGCTTCCCCCTATATTTCCATACACCATGTCACCAATATGAAGGGCAATACCTGCTTCAAGTTGAGGTCTTTTTGGTTTAACATCTTCCGATGACCAAGCTTGCAAACTACTTAATGCTTGCTCTGCTGCATCAAGCACATGATCACACGATGAGTTTTTATCGTCGTTCAAAGGAAAGATGGCCAGTACTGCATCACCAATAAATTTTAATATCTCACCGCCTGCATTTTCAATCGGGGTTGCGATACATTCAAAGAAATTATCAAGAATATGCACCAGTTCTTCAGCAGTTCTTTCTCCTCCCAAGACTGTAAAATCACGCAAATCACAATACCAAATCACAGCATGAATGTGCTCACCTGTACCACGCTTAAATTGACCGTTCATTACACGCCTTGCGGCATTGGAACCCAGATAAACGCTAAGTAATGATTGGGTGGCCGCTTCCGCCATGCTTACACGGGCTTTCCAGCTCAGAGGAATGCACAAATCTTTTAATGTGTTAATTTCAGCATCTGAGAAGCCACCTTTTTTTTGGGTTGCAAAGGTTATCCATGGCTGTTCACTTGCATGGTCAGTATGAAACGGGACAATCAAATAATCTGTTCCGCCTTCATTTTTCACATCATGCAGAAGGGGGTACGGCAGCTCTTCAATCGCTACATCTAATTTCCAACGTATGGCTTGCCTACTTTTATGTACAGCTTCACCCGGGGTATTTAAATATATTGGCGTTGAGGTAATATCATGGTCACGATAGAATATTTCGGCTCCTTGTTCCCGTGTCCAAATAACTTGTATACCCCATAACTCTGGATGCGATGTCGGCAACCACATGCTGGATCTGTAGACATTAATACCTAAGCTGTGAACACCTGAAATAAACCGTTGCGTTAAGATGTCTGGGGATTGATCACTCGGGTCATAGTGGCTTAGCCACTGCCGAAAATCAGTTTCACTATTGAAGGTCGTAGTATTCTCACACATGTGAATAGATGGAACCTAAACTTTGTTGTTTTATCCCGCACATACAATCACCTCACCTAACTTAACGTAGTCACTTTGTGATAAAGATCAATGAATATTTTGGAAGATCTTCAGCCTGACCCTCATTTACCCTGATTTGGAGCGGGGGTGACTTTTGAGCAGCATAAATCCGCCAATCAAGCCTCGACCCCGCAGTTTTTCCACCTGACTCGTCTTAAGACTTGGTCTTCTTAGTCTTAGAAGGCTTTTTAGTTTTCTTGGATGCCTTTTTGTCTTTTTTGGAAGACTTCGCTGCTTTTTTAGTTTTCTTATTATCTTTTTTGGAAAGCTTCGCCGATTTTTTAGCTTTAGCTGCTTTCAATTCAACTTCTTTTTTAGTTTTCTTAGGCGTTTTTTTGGAAGGCTTCGCCGCTTTCTTAACTTTTTCAGCTTTCAATTTAGCAGGCTTTTGGGTCGTTTCCCCTCTTTTTCCATCAGCCCCTTTACGGGTATCATCCGATCCTTGCAATGCAGCTGCTGCATTCAGGGTCGCCGCCGCACGAATCGCTCCAAACCCTGGAACCAAACATACTTTCTCAACATCGCTCTCACACAGCGTTTTAACTGAATCAATACCATGCTTAAGCATTAAAGCCGCAGTGCTTTCACCAATACCTGTAACATCTGTTAATAAATATTTCATCCCTGCCTCCTAAAACATGCGTTATTTAGCACATCATCAATGATGTAGTTCAAGTGACACGTATCAAATCACGGTCAAATTAATAAAAAATCGTAATTTTAGAGTCAGAACTAATTATGCGTAAAACTGGCACTGAACTTAAAAATCTCTTCACAAAAACAACAGATTCTGACTTAAAGTAAAGTTAGAATCTGTAATTCAAGTATGAATGATGCATCACTGTCTGAAGGCGGTAATCCACCCATGGCAAATCTTGATTGATACGATGGCTTTTGGCAATGCCAAGAAAAGCACCTTCTTTTACACTTGAACGACCATAGTGATTCATGAATAGACTTACCGTCATGCTCGCGCAGGCAGGCATCTATCATGTTTTGAAATTGATGGATTCCCTTCTTCAAGGGAATGACAGTAAAAGGTGAATCACTATAGATATTCAGCCTTCATCGACAATAAGTATGTTGATTCAAGCTTTTGATATGAAGCTGTAACATACCTTTGTGCTGAATGATCCACGCGGCATTTATGCTTTAAGTGATATTGAACAGTGATTAGGTTTCTTGGTCAAAAGTTTTTAATACTTCGTCATATTTGAAACTTACATCTGCACTATCTTGATCCTTCTCAAAAATAATAAAAGTATGTTTGTTGAGCAAA
>JAUZQS010000191.1 GCA_030950875.1 Mariprofundaceae bacterium
GATAACCAATGAAAGCAGGAACTTAACCTTAATTTTTAACGTAAATAATGGCGCTTGGGGTTGTGACAGGTAGCGGTATTAGGCTCTGACCCCTTAAAGACCACAACTTTACATCAAATCGATCAGGGTAGCTTTTAAGAAATTACAGAGGATCAAAATGCTGGGTGCGTAACATCAGTTATTCATCAACTGTCAAAAGATGAACAACCGATGCAAGATTGATATGTCCGCTTTTGACTTTGCTTAGCGCCATCTCTGCCATTGAAATCATACCCGCTTCATGTGCCGCCGCATCAATTTCTGCTTCCGAGGCATTTTGTGACACCAAATTTGAAATCTTCTTGTTCATGTGCAAAAGTTCATAAACAAGCATGCGACCACCCACCCCACTTTCATGGCAAGCGCTGCAACCATGCACGTCATAATCGGGGCCATCATATGACAAACCATGATCTTTTAAGTAGGCAATCAGTTGCTTATCAGGGGTGATTTCGTAACGACATTCTGAGCATAGACGTGGAATAAGTTGCTGAGCCATCACGCCTTTGACGGTGGCTGCAACAAGAAATGGTTCAATACCAAGATTGTTTAAGCGTGAGAAAGCACCTGCGGCTGTGTTGGTGTGTAAGGATGAAAGCATCATATGACCTGTCATCGCGGCCTCAATCGCAATTTCAGCGGTTTCTTTATCACGTATCTCACCCACCATCATAATATCAGGATCATGGCGTAAGAGATTGCGCAAGGCCAATGCAAAGGTGAAACCAATTTGTGCATTGATCTGAACTTGATTGATACCGTCTACTTGCGCTTCAACGGGATCTTCAATGGAGATTAAGCGTTTGGGTAAGTTGGTTAAGCTGCTCATGGCAGCCAATAAGGATGTGGATTTTCCGCTTCCAGTTGCTCCTGTCACCAAAAAAAAACCATGTGAACTGTGGGTGATCCGTGTAATGATTTCAATATCGTGGGGACTAAGCCCCAAGGCATCCAGTGTTTTGGGTTTATTCTTTTTATCAAGAATACGCAGCACAATAGATTCGCCAAGAATATCTGGCATGCAAGAGACACGAAACTCAACATTTCGATTGCTAAGATTCATTTGAATGCGCCCATCTTGGGGCATCATGTGTTTAGAAATATCCATGAGAGAGACAATTTTTATGCGTGCAATTATTAGCGAGAGCGTTTCGCTGGATGTTTTCATATATTGTTGCAAAAGACCATTGACTCTAAAATCAACACGTGCGCCATCTATGACAGGGAAGATATGGACATCACTGGCTTCAGCTTGAACACCATCGAGTAGAATGCGATTGATTAAACGTACGATGGGTGGCAATTCGGCTTGATCTAAAATATTTTCTTCGGAGCTTAGCTCATTCTGATCGGGGATATGGGTTAATTCGATACTATCCAATAAAGAATCAATATTTTCACTGGAATTTTCCTCATAGCATTGAGATAGAAGATCCGTGATTTGTGCTTTGAATGCAAAGACAAGGGTGATTTTCAAATTGGTATGAAAGCTGAAATTATTGGCAATATCCAGTTTCCTTGGATCATAAATAGCTACGGTTAAATGCTTATTTTCATATAAAATTGGCAAAGCTTGGTATTGGAGAGCCATCGATGCTGGGATCAAATCTAGCGCTTCAGGGCTAGGGGTGATTTGCGTCAAATCCATAAAGCTCATTCTGAATTTGATGGCTAATCCCATTAAAAGTTGATCTTCGGTGATGGCTCTATTTTCTATAAGAATATCACCAATACGTTTGCCCTTTTGTTGATGTTGTATGTGAAGGGCTTCGGTCAGTTGCGTTTCTGTAATCAGCTTGGCGGCCACAAGTCCCTCGCCAATTTTCAATCGTTGGCCCTGATTGGAAGCGGGTGTTGTTAAGAGGACTTGTGCAATATCTTGCTCATTGATTTTGCCTGATTCGGAAAGAATATCACCCACGCGCTGAGTGCGTAGTTTTTGCTGCTGAAGCAAGGCTTGGTGGATGTTATCACCACTGATAATGTCTTCTTTGCGAAGAATTTCGCCCAATGATTCGGTGAGTTCGCGGGATTGAATGCCGTTATGTACGAAAAATATGCGTTGAACAAAGGTGTTTTCTTCATTGGGTGTCGCCATAAAGCCGTATGTTCCAATTTGATGGCTGAGCACTCTCACCACCCATTCATGCCCACTCACTGTTATAATATGTTCGACAAGCTCGCTGGGAAGCTTTTTATAAGCTGGCAGGTGATGATCAAGTAAAAAAGAAATCGAGCAAAGTTGCGACAAAGGAATACTTTCTACATTGTTTTGATTAAAAATCATCATCTCGTCATATTGTGAGTTAAAGGGTCGGTAAAGTTTTCCTTTTTGCTCTTTGCCATCTCTAAATTCTAAAATGACGTTCTGCAAGCTTGCCATGGGCATGGTTCTCCTTCATGTTAAAATGACAAAAATTGTAGCATATCATTGGGATTACTATCTGGGTAGGAGCTAATTTATTCGCGAATGAATTAGCTCCTACGAAAAAAGTTCAACGTTATTAAAAAATAAAATAGGGGTCAAGTCTATCATTATACCCCAAAATCCGACATGGAAATTTATGCCAATTGATTTTCAGTCAAAAGAACCATTTTTGACTTTTTACCTCGTCACTATTTCACCACATCAGAATAATCAATATAAAATGATGGGTATTTATCTGGTGTTTGGGCTATTTTCTGTTTTTAAGGCATAGTTTTCCTCTTGTTTGGCAATAAAAAGCCCTTCGTGAGCTGTTTAGATGACATTTTCATAACATTTCTTTCGCACCTCCTGAAATAGGTCAATATGTGCATTAGAAACATTCAACCACAATGAGCGAGCATGCTTTGTAATACGAGCCGCAATTTGATAAAGGCGCCAGCGCACAGTTTGCGAGAAAGGGGTCAGGACTTGTTTCGCGGATTTATATCAGATAATCAGGTAAAAGCCATGCGTTTGATTTCGTCCAGATTTACGCGGCTTCGGGCTTGCCACAAATCGTAATGATCCTGCATGGCAAGCCAGCTTTCTGGGCTTCGTCCAAAAGCTTTAGAAAGGCGTAGCGCCATTTCTGGGCTGATATTGCTCTT
>JAUZQS010000192.1 GCA_030950875.1 Mariprofundaceae bacterium
GGGCCGGCAGGACTGGACACCCTTGCCGCATCCATTGCCGAAGAACGTGATACCATTGAAGATGTTTTAGAGCCTTATTTGATGCAGGAAGGCTTGATTGCACGCACACCACGCGGCCGTGTGGCAACGCCCTTGGCATACAGCCATCTGGGTAGAACCTTACCCCACGATGATTCAACACAGGGTTCATTATTATGAACTTCCCCATACGTGTTTATTATGAAGACACCGATCATGGCGGTGTGGTGTATTATGCCAATTACTTGAAATTTATGGAGCGCGGGCGCACCGAGTTCTTACGCAGCCATCATATTGAGCTTGATCAAATTCAAGCTGAGTATGGTGTTCTGTTTGTCGTAACCGAAGTAAATATTCGTTACAAGTGCGCCGCTCATTTTAATGATATGATCCATGTTGAAACGCTTTTAACGCAAGCTTCAGGCGCACGCATTGCATTTATCCAACGCATTAAAAAACAACAGGCCGATGGCCAAGTTATCATGCTCACCGATGCAAGCGTGCAACTTGCCTGCGTTCATAAGGACGGAAGACCTTGCCTTATTCCGAAAGCATTGCTATCCATATTACAACAACACATTGATAAAGAGGCATAAGGAGAAAGCATGGCAGAACAACTAAGTGTATGGGCACTGATTCTTGGTGCGGGCATCGTCGTAAAAGGCGTATTGATTCTACTTTTACTGCTTTCCATTTTCTCGTGGGGCATTATTTTCAACAAGGCTCGTATTTATCGAAAGACCCGCAAAGAAAGCGCTTCTTTCTCGGATGCTTTTTGGAGCGGTTCGGATATGGATAGCATTCTTGCTAGCATCCCAAGCCGTTATTCTCACAATCCATTGGCCAATATTTTTCAAGCCGGTTATCGTGAATATATTCGCCAACGTGGTGATGCCAAACAAGAAACTACCAGCAATAAAATCACCGCAGGCCATGGTCTGGATGGTATTCGTCGCTCATTGGATGCCGCATTATCACGTGAAATGGAAAGCCTATCTCGCCACTTGGCATTTCTTGCCACAGTTGGTTCGACCTCCCCATTTATTGGTCTATTTGGCACAGTATGGGGTATTTTAACGGCCTTTCAGGGCATTGCTATGTCACAAAACACATCCTTAACGGCTGTAGCACCTGGCATTGCAGAAGCATTGGTTGCGACAGCATTCGGATTGGTCGCCGCAATTCCTGCTGTCGTTGCGTACAACAAATTCACCTCCGACTTGAAGCGCCAAGCCGCAGGCATGGAACAGTTTGCTTCCGAATTTTTAAATATTATGTCACGTCATATACGCCGAGGTTAACACTATGTGGGCAGGTCAAAGCGGCTGGGGTGGTTCCAGTAATAAATGGGACAAAGACAACGAGCCCATGGGTGAAATCAATGTCACACCATTGGTTGATGTTATGTTGGTATTACTGATTATTTTTATGGTGGCAGCACCTTTGTTAACACAAGGTATCAATGTTGATTTGCCCGATGCTGATGCGCCAGCCATGCAGCAAAATATCGAACCATTGGTTATCAGTATTCGTAAAAATGGCGATATTTATATGCAAAAGCATAAAGTAAAACTCAAGCAACTAATGGCACGTATCCAAGCCATGCGTGAAAACAATCCCAACTTACCTGTTTTTATCCGTGGCGATGCCAAAACACAATATCAATATGTTGCGCAGGTTATGAGTAGCCTAGAGCGTGCAGGTATCAAGAAGGTTGGTCTTGTCACAGAGCCGATTCGCTAAATACGAGGATTACAGTACATTCAGCAGACTGGACTTCCTGTTTGCTGCATTGGCGCATATTCTTGTTATCATCATCATTGCTATCATTGCATGGGGGCAAAGCAGCCATGCGCCTACCCCACCACTCAAACGTATTGAAGTAAGCATGATTTCTGCACAAGATTTGAAAAAAATGCAACACAAGGCACACAAAACTCAACAAAAGAAAGCCAAGCCGATTAAAAAGGTTCATAAACCAAAAATAAAAAAGAAAGCCAAGCCAATTAAAAAGATTCATAAACCAAAAGTCAAAGTCAAACCCAAGAAAAAACCAGTCTTAAAGCTAGAAAAACAAAAAAAATCGCCAACAATCGCCAAAAAGGTTAAAGAAGACCCAAACTTTGATCCTTTTGCACCCATTGAATCAAGCAGCAACAAGCCAAGCAAAACACGCAGCAAACCCAAACCAGATATGGCCGACATCATGGGAAAACAGCTTTCCACACAAGAAATTGATCGCTATATAGCCATGATGCAAGCGGCTGTACAATCGCATTGGAAAGTTCCTGGTGGTATCAATGAAAAAACACCAGATCCTTTGGTTGAAATGATTTTACAACGCAATGGTCAGCTACTTAGCGTTAAAATTCTTGAATCATCAGGCAATAGTACGCTGGATCAAACGCTAATCGCCGCCATTCGTGCTGCAGCACCCTTTAATGTCCCCTCTAAACAGTTTGAGAGCTTTCGTAACAATCGCATTCGTTTTCACCCATTGTAGTCACTTATAATCCATGAATAAGCTGTTTGTTACTACGAATCATGCCCTGAATAATATGCACATAATCCATCCCACGTTCGGAGTAATCTTTTAAACCTATCGCAAGGAATACGGCATCAAGCGGTTTACCTCGCCTTCGCAATGAGCGTCTTAAATTGCGAAGTAATTTGTAAGATTGTAACGTGTTTAAATTATACATATAAGCACGAACCGATAAATCTACCGATGCAAACTTCCTCACCTCATGTGTAGCCCCAGCATTCCTTCGTAAAGGCACCAAACCACAACCTTTTGTAAAACACCATTGACCAAAATAATTATTTCCCTGACGTGCAAATCGCGAATTTCCCCATGATGATTCGTTGGCTGCCTGCATTAAGGCTAATTCTAGCGGAACCTCATCTACACGATCTAAGATAGCTCGCCAAAAGCGACCATCCGCTTTCCCTGTCCATTGCACCTGATAATGCCGAGCAATAAGTTCCAAATTACGGGCTTCAACATTGTTATTTTTTTTCCATGCAAGCAAACGCTGACGTTCTTGTAAAATACGCTTGTTTTCACGTTCAATAATAGGCTTCATAAATTTCAGAAACGTCTGCTTACCCCAATGTTTCTCAGCCACCTCAGAATCAGGCTTAATCGGCTCATTTTTCTTAATATTTAACTGCTGAGCTTGTTCTAAAGCAACTTTAACCTGAACAGGTTGCAGATGTTTTTCTGCCACACAAGCAGTCAATAAAACAAGTAATAAGGAAGCTCTTAAGCAATACACAGGATTAGGTTCTCAGACAACTATATTGTCGGATAAGGCAACGGATCACTTATTCCGAGGGCTTCAAAACCTGCACGTCTGAAATGACATGAATCACAATGTCCACAGGGCATGCCCTGATCATCAGGATCATAACACGATCGCGTCAGACTGTAATCCACGCCCAACTTCAGACCCATGGCAATAATCTCTGATTTATTCAAACTAATTAATGGTGCAACTACTTCCATATCTCGGCCTTCAGAACCAGCCTTTGTACCCAGCAAGGCCGTTTTGGAAAATGCCTTCAAAAACTCAGGGCGACAATCAGGATAACCAGAGTAGTCCACAATATTCGCACCGATCACGATTTTTTTCGCTCCAATAGTTTCAGCTAGCCCCGCAGCCAATGAAAGAAATACCAAATTTCGCGCTGGAACATAGGTTACAGGAATATTCCCATCCTCCACAGCATCTTTGGGAACATCCAAGTCAGTGGTCAAGGCAGAACCACCAATCACGCCCAAATCAACGCGAATCACACGGTGATCTGTAATACCATTCTCATCAGCAATCTTAGCAGATGCCGCAAGCTCCACATAATGTCTTTGACCATAATCAAAAGCCAAGGTCGTGCATTGCCAAGCTTTTTCACGTATTGCCCATGCCAATGCAGTCGTCGAATCCAAACCGCCCGACAACAATATAACAGCTTTTGTTACATTCGAATTCACATCATTCTCCGTACATCAAACACCTGTTTTCTCCGCACCCCAAATCACTTTATGCATTTGCAACTGCATCCGCACAGGGAGTTTATCGCGTAAAATCCAAGCACATAAGTCCTCAGCACTTAAAGCACCCCAACATGGCGATAATAAGATCGTTGCAGGTGTATTTTGCAAGCGTTTTTCAATCACGCCTTTTGCCCACATGTAATCAGCCTGATCTTTTAATACAAATTTAATTTCATCCTCGGCATTTAAATACTGTAAATTTTCCCAACGATTCCGCTTTTCTTCCCCGCTGCCAGGCGTTTTAATATCTAAAACCTTACGCACTGCAGAAGGTACCAAACGGACATCCAATGCCCCAGATGTTTCCAGTTGTACTATGCCACCCGTGTTTAATAATTTTTGCAATAACTCGATACATGATTTTTGTGCTAACGGTTCACCGCCAGTCACCAATAGCAGTGGATTCGACCAAGACTTGGCCTGTGCAACCACATCATCAATCGCCATGCTATTGCCGCTATCAAAGGCGATGGCTTGCGGCGTGTCACAATAGCTACAACGCAAAGGGCAGCCAGCCAAACGTACAAATGTACAAGGCATACCAGCCAAGGTACTCTCACCTTGAATACTTTGGTAAATCTCATGAATATTAATCATTTCAGGTAGTTTTTTATTTTTTATTTATCTTCAATGCAGATAAACGAGATCTAGCATTCTCCGCAGCCTTAGAATCTGGATATTCATCAATCAATTGTTGCAATACCGCTTTGGCATCACCCAAACGTTGCGCTTGCTGATAAGCAATGCCCAGTTTTAATAAACCAGCCTGATATTTACTGCTTTTCGGGTAAGTTTTAGTCAGTGTATTAAACGCTTTTGTAGCAGGTAAAGGTTCACCTTTTGCCAGTAAACTTTCACCCAACCAATAGTAGGCCTGATCCGCATATTCGCCACTAGGGTATACATTTAAGAATGTCTTAAATAAACCAATCGCTTCGTCATAACGGCCACTTTTCAATGCCAAGTATGCTGCTGTATAATCATTCTTTTCTGCTGGTTTATAATCAGCTTTTGATTGAATCACCGCCTGCTTAATATCTGAATCAATCTGATCTATCTTTGTCGTTAATGTTTCTTTTTTAGTTAGTTTCTTTTTAGTTGTTTTTTTCTTACTAAAAGAACGTTTCTTTGGCATCGCCGTGTCATGTTTCTTATTCTTCTGTGCTTTAACTGATGCTATCAAAGCATCAATATTAGCCTGTTGTTTCATAGCTTTTTTTTCCAACGCTAAAATCCGCTTATCAAATAACGCTGAAGTCTGACTGAGCTGTTTCTGTGTCTCACTCATATCCCCTAAAGACTTGAATACAAAATCTTTATCATCCTGCCAAGCAACGCCTTCTTTACCTGCACAACCTGACAAGCCGAATACAAACAACAAACATATAGGCACTAAAAAAACAGCCATCGGCGAAACCGATGGCTGTTTAATATTCAAAACTTGCAAGCTTTTAACGGCTGACAATGTCCGCATGACGATTCTGAGCCCAACATGCTTCGCCTGTTCCAGAACACACAGGACGCTCTTCACCAAAAGATACGGTATCGATATGACTTGCACTTACACCACGCGCCGCCAAGTAAGCTTTAACGCTGTCAGCACGCTCCTGACCCAATGCCAAGTTATATTCACGGCTACCACGTTGGTCACAATTACCTTCGATGGTTACAGAAACCGCACCATGATCATTCAACCATGCAGCATAACCATCCAAAGTAGCGCTACCCGCCGCATCCAACGCTGCACTATCAAACGCAAAGTACACTGAACTTGAAGCTGGTTTAGAAGCCAAGGACTTTACACTATGTGTTGCTGCGCTGTGTGTTGAAGAGACATGCGTTGAAGCGCCGCGTGTTGAAGCACCATCGGTAGTCACTTCATGCTTGACACAACCTGCAGCCATCAAAGCAAAAGAAGCCAGTCCCACAAAAAACAATTTATTCAATTTCATCCGTTCCTCCCGAATTTCAACCATACATATTAATTGCCTGCATTGAACACCAAAGACGCTAAAGTGTCCAGTTTTCATCACGTAGACTTCTTATCTTTTTATAACACCCAAAGCAGCCTTTATAAAGCAATGTTATTAATTCATGTACAAACTAGCCTAACGACGCGACCACGCCGGATCGGATGCATCATGGTTGGCAGCTGTAATTGGCACAGGCTTACCACCCCAGCTTGGCACACGGTAAATACGTCTCATGCCATGTTCTTCTGCTGAATAAAGTAGCATTTGACCATTGGGTGACCACGATGGCGATTCAATTGCCTGACCTGTTGCCAAATAGCGAACATCTGTGCCATCCACACGCATCGTTGCCAGAGCATACTCCCATTTTTTCTTGGTAATAAAGGCAATACGATTTCCCTTCGGCGACCACACGGGTGATGTATTATACGATGCTTTTAGACTGATCCTCTGCGCCTTTCCGCCAGCCACTGGCTTGCGATAAATTTGCGGTGAGCCAGACCGGTCACTCGTAAATGCAAGCCATTTCCCATCCGCAGACCATGTTGGCGTGGTATCAATACCACGATAATGGGTGAACTGCCTCCATTTTTTCGATTTTATATCATAAATATGAATATCTGAATTGCCAGTCCAGGACAGTGTTGCAGCAATAAAACGTCCATCTGGCGAATACTCTGGTGTGCTATTTAAGCCATGAAAACGCCCGAAAGTATTTCGCTTGCCTGTCACTAGATCAAAAATCTCAAGCCGAGGGCGATTACCAACATACGTATTCAATGCTACAAAACGACCATTTGGAGACCAATCAGGTGATAATAAAAGCGTGAAATCTGTACCCACAGCTTGAAGGTTATAACCATCTTGATCCATATACATCAAATCCGACTTATCACCATGTTTGGTAACATAAAGAAGCTGACTTGAGAAATATCCTGGAATATTTAGCACAGCTTGATAAATTTGGTCGGATAACTGATGAACTAGACTACGCAAGGCATCTTTTTTCACTTCAAAACTCTGTTTCAACAGTCGTTTACCCTGAAATGGCTGATAAACCTGTAAATCAACATGCCATAACCCACCCTTCTCTGTTAACTTACAAAGAGCCAACACATCCGCACCAATAATACGCCAGTCATCATAATCAACCTGTTTGAATACCTCATCTGGTGAAGCCAAGAAGCCCACTTCATTGAGAGCATGAAACGATTGGCTTGATTCCAAATCATGCTTAATCACATGGTTTAATAACGCTTGCTGCTTTTCCTGATCGGGTGAAGCATCAACCATCAAGGCTATATTTAATGGTTTGTAGTCCGATTGATAAATATCAAATTCAACGGCATAAACAAGCTGAGAAACAAAAAATAGCGGAAGAAACAATAGTCTGTACATAACAAGACGTTCTAACGGCTGATATTTTGATTGCAAGGTTGAATTTGACTTCTATCGTAGGCATCTGCATCACTGTGTTTATGAACTGATAAAATCGTATAAACTATAAGGAAGAAACATGACTCAGCAATATAAAACTATCCATATCTCAACACTTATGCAGCAAAGCGGCGTAAAATTCGGCACCAGTGGCGCACGCGGTTTGGTCGAAGATATGACGGATGAGGTATGTTATGCTTATACACTCGCTTTTATCCAACACCTTAGAGATATCAAAGATTTAAACAGCGATGGTGCGATTGCCATCGCAGGCGATTACCGCTCTAGCACGCCAAAAATTCTAGCTTCTGTTGCCATGGCAATTGCTGATAGCGGTTATACCCCTGTGTATTGCGACCTTATACCAACTCCTGCACTCGCCTATTATGCCATGTCCCAGCATATACCCTGTATCATGGTGACTGGAAGCCATATTCCTGATGATCGCAATGGTATAAAATTCTACAAGTCCAGCGGAGAAATTCTTAAAGAAGATGAGCAAGGCATGGGCGCACAAACTGTGCAAATTAAGCACGGTTATTTTGACAAAGATGCTAATGCACAAACTACATACCCACTGCCCACGATAAATAACCATGCTTATGGCATGTTTGTTCAACGCTATGTCGACTTCTTTCCTAAAAACTGTTTTCAAGGGAAAAAAGTTATTGTTTACGAACATTCCACTGTCGCCCGCGACTTACTTGGAGAAATTTTTGAAGGTTTAGGCGCAAAGGTTATTCGCCTAGGACGCTCGAAGCATTTTTTACCCGTCGATACCGAAGCCATTCGCCCAGAAGATGTACAATTAGCAAAACAATGGGCAAAACAATATGATATTGATTGCATCGTATCCGCCGATGGTGATGGTGACCGACCACTGATCAGCGATGAGCATGGCAATTGGTTACGTGGTGATGTCGCAGGTATTTTATGTGCCAAGTACCTGCATGCACAATCCATTGCCAC
>JAUZQS010000193.1 GCA_030950875.1 Mariprofundaceae bacterium
AATGAGATCGCTTTTGAGCATGAAGCGTTTGCAGATACCTTGAGACAAATAGGCATGCATCGAATTGAGCCAGAAAATTACTAAGAAAAATATGAAAAACAACACCCTATTCGAGCCTGTAAATCTGCCTGTGTTAACTCATCGCCTAAAACTTTTGCAACTATTCAGCTCACTATTTATTTTATCCAATACATTCATTTAATGTGTCATCCTCGAATGCTTGTATCGAGGATCCATTGATAACCACGATTTTCATCATGGATTCCCAATACAAGCGCTTGGGAATGACGTCTTTAGAGCTAAGTTGGTCGTCTTGTGAGCATGCTGAATAGTTACAAACTTTTTAGGCATCCAATCTGGAAACTCAATCATGAACCGAGTGAGGGTTAAATGATTTAGAAGGTTTGTTCAGAGGCGTCTAGTCTATCTTGGATAATCCCCAAGGATTATGTAAATCTGAATGATACTGTGATAAATTGTATATTTTATCATTTGCGCAAATGATAAAATGATATATTGCGCAAAATCCTGTTCTATACTCTAATACGCTTAAGTATAATAGGCTTTTAAGGGTTGGAGGGCATATGAAGGTTATAACCTTGATGAATCAGAAGGGCGGCGTGGGTAAAACGACACTGGCTTTGTCGTTGGCAGCACGCTGGCATTTGATGGGGCACTCGGTGTCGATTATAGATGCTGATCCGCAGCAGGCATCGGTATTTTGGAAAAAACAGCAGGTGGCAGAAAGTCGCTTGGCGGATATTGACGTGTATGCCGTGAAACTACCTGCGGAAATTCGTGGTTGTAGGAATTTAAAGAGTAATTATGTAATTATTGATACGCCAGGGACGGATAAAATGATTGTGCGCTCGGCAGTGAATGTTTCCGATGCGTTATTGATTCCTGTGCAACCGTCTTCGTTGGATGTGCAGGCTTCGGCTCCTTCTGTGCAAACGGCATTGGCCAGCGGTAAACCGACTGCTTATGTGGTGAATCGTTTTGTTTCGCAAACCCAGCTAGGAAAGGATGTAATGAATTCATTGCAACATACGCCCGTGACGGTGTTGCGCAAAGCTATGGGACAATATCAAGCTTTTCCACGTTCAATTGGCGTGGGAGAAACGCCGAACACAATGTTTTCTAGTAGTGCTGCTAGTCGAAATATCGAGGCGGTCGGGCAGGCTGTTGATGCTTGGTTGGAGGCGTGTCATGAAGAAAATTAATACCGGCGGTTTGGGTGATGCAGTCCATAAGGTTTCAGCACAAGTTTATCATGATATTGGAGAATCACAGGTAAAGCGGCGTGTGCGTGAATCCAGTGGCGAGTCTTTAAAGCGCTTGAATATTGAGTTGCCAGAAGATGTACATAAAGAATTAAAAGTAGAGGCTGTAATGAAGGGTGTATCGATGCGGCAACTGGTAGAAGAAATGCTTAGGGCACGCTACCAATAAAGAGAAGTCTATTTATCGCCTAGGTTGATAATTTCTTCATACTGTTGATTGCTCCAATAAATAAAAGCCAAAATTTCAGCAATAGCAGTATGTGTTTGGGAAGGAATACTCTCGCCAATATCTAAAAGAGATAAGATTTGCACCAAATCCTTATCTTCACGTATGGGGATATTATTTTCTTTGGCGATGCGTAAAATTTCATCGGCCAAAGCACCCGTACCACTGGCTTTGACTTTGGGAACAGCCTCTTGGAGAGGTGTCCACTGCAGTGCAATGGCTTGTGTGTGACGATTGCTTGTTTTGCTCATGCTTGGATATCCAGTAACCCATCACTGCTTGGTGCGTTGTTGAGAAGCTGTTGAAATTGCAACGATGTGTCATGGCTAAGCTGCTTTATTTCAGCGCTATTAAGGTAGATATCGTTAAAACCGATACTTTTTAACTTTTCTTGTAGTTGCTGAATATTTTCTTGTACAAATTGACGAGCATGATTATTTTCATGATAAAACTTTGCATGAACAGATGAGTCACTGATATGGGCATCAATGCGCAATGCGCCCAACCCACTTAAATCCAAAGCGAACAGAATATGATGATGAGAGCTGGCTTGCGAATGTTTTTCCTCACGGCTTTCCTCATACATTTCTTGTTGGATAGATAGCAATACGTTCGCCCATTGGCCTTGTACCATCATGGGAAGCTCAAAACGAATGGGATCGGCTTGTATCATGGATAAAATATTAAGGGCTTGTTGCGATTCAATGTGTGCAAGTGCACGCTCTGCAGTACGCTTGACCTGTGTGGATTCCACCGTTTTTTTGAACATTCCAGCATTATCAACAAGCTGCAGTAGTAGCGCTTTTAGGTCGTGTTGCGTGAGGTTTTGGAGTTGTTGAATGGTAGCATGGCGATGTTGACGCAAGCTTGATTCGTAATGCTGACCTAGCCGGTGAATCAGATTGGCAATGCGTGAACCATCCATGTCTTTTTCAGGCATTAAAGCATAATGATCTATCCAACTTTGTAGACTCGATAGTGATTGAGCCAAAGGTTGATTGCTTGATGTAGGACTGTTGATTTGGGTTTGGGATATGTGGGTGCTGACATGCTGTAGAACGTTGAGTGTTTGTTTGATGGAATCGGTTTTGCCAATGTGTTGGCGTAGAAGATGTGCAGCTTTGCTTTTGGGTTGTGAGATCCATTCCAATACACGCAAACTGGGTTTGTTGCGATGGTTGTCAGGGTTGACTTCAAGTTGTAATAAATCACCCGCACGCACATGCATTGGGGCAGGCGCTTCAAAACGTTGTTGTTGCCAATATAGGCTGATGTTACCAGAGGGGAGACGTTCACCAACGCTGGCGGTAATGATTTTCCCTGTGCTTAAGGAGCCAAGGTTGTTGATGCTACTTTTGTGGATGAGAGGGGCAGCATTGGTATTGACTTGTGAAGGTTTTAGAGCCTCTAACATCAGCTTACTTGATGTTGTTGTATGTTCAACGCTTTGGATATTAAACCGCTCACCTATTTGAATGGAGCGTGCTGGGCTGGTAACTTGAAGGGTCTGCAGAACAGATTGTGCTTGCTGGGTTTTATTGTTGAATGTTTTGACGGGTGTTTTATGGGTGGTGATCTGAAGCGTGGTAAATGAACCGTGCTTGGCGATGGCGATAGCTTGGAGGACGTGTTTATTTTCCTTTAGAGAGATTGCTAACGAGGAAGTTGTGTGGACACCAAAAGCTTTATATTGATGGATGTCTTTTTGCATTTTAGTTGTTATTTTTTTGCTTAAAATGGCCTTTTCTGGGATATTAAGTGATAATTTATGTTGTTTTTGTGTATCTTTAATATTTTTTGAGTTGTTTTTCAATTCTAACAGAATAAAAGGTTGGGTTTGTAGCACTTTTAAGGTGATACTCTTTTGTTGAAATTGTTTGCCAATACCTTCAAGTGTGATGCTTTTACCTTGGATGATGACCTGGGCTTTGCCTTGCAATACTTGCCCGACGAAGGTTCGTAGCATGTCGCCTTTTTTTAGCATGGGAAGCTCGCCTTGACTGACCCGTAGTTGTACAGAGCCTTGTTCGATAAAGCTTGGAAAGTTGAAGCTTGTTTTACCCGTTTGCATGACTCAATGTTAACGCTTTAGATTAGACTGTCTATTTGAAGTATTGGTCGGGAACAGTTGGCAATAAATCATTGATAGATACGGCCAAGGTTAATAGCCTCTTCTAATGAGCACAGTATCTACATCCATGTCCAATAAATTGATTCATGATGGTAGTACACCCTAGGGCAATCGCATTAAAAAATGTTTGTTTCATTATATTTTCAAGTATTTTTTTACTACGTCATGCCCGAATGCGTCTATCGGGCATCCATTGAACTGATAGATTCCCGATAAAAACCTCGGGAATGACAAGCATTTTTA
Organism: Mariprofundaceae bacterium; assembly: GCA_030950875.1. Classification (GTDB taxonomy): domain Bacteria; phylum Pseudomonadota; class Zetaproteobacteria; order Mariprofundales; family Mariprofundaceae. The sequence continues at coordinate 3,884 of JAUZQS010000193.1, forward strand.
ATACGCTTTAGGATACAATCCTTTATTTTGACCAAATATAGGGTTTAGGCTCTGGTGAATAACCTCCACATTTTAATGCGATTGCCCTGGGGTCAAGGCTTGTTTCGCGGATTTAGTATGTTAATTTCACAACAATCTCTGTCAAATGATGTTGATGAATAAGGCCTAAAAAATGCGCGAAACAAGCCCTTGTATCTGGCCTATTCATGAATAGTCTGCTTTAAACGTTACGCTTCCTATCAAATGCCCGTGATAAGGAAGTCTACTGCTTGGATAATATCATCTCGAAAAGCTTCCAGCGAATGAATCGGTGAAGTCAGAATAGAAGCGGGCACACTGGTCATTTGATGCGTAAGTAAAACAAAGTCTCCTTCATCAATATGAAGGGTTGGGCATAAATGCTTTGGTGCTCTGTTTTTAACCTTATCGACCGGCGTCATCGGGATGACTAGCCTGCTATTGAGAGAGTCCAGTATTTCATTTTGAACATCAACAAAAAAAGGATAGATGTCGCTACTTTCACCATGGTTTTGATATAGTGAAAATTGTGCCATCAAAATATTCTATGTGCGTCTGAAAACATACCACTTGTTTCAACCAAATCGTTGCATGAGTCAATAGCCAGCTTGTTGTCTTCCAGCCATTGCTTTTCTTTGCGTTGGCGAACCTTTTTACTCAAGGCTTCTTCCAATGTGGAGGAAAGGTTAATGTGCAAACGTTTGGCTTCGGCAAGAAGGCTGCTGTTTAAGCTAAGGTTGGCAGATTTCTTTTTGGCGTTTATATCGAATATGTGGCGCATATCAGCCTCCTGATTACTCTTAATGCGCATATTTTACGCGCACTAACCCCGCGTGTCAAAATGTCATGAAGCAGACAGACTCCTATCCCGCAGGATCTAGGTATGAGCATTTCAGCTTTCGTTTCAATTTCATTCTCCTTGTTTAATTGTATCCAATTAGATACAATGCGGGTTAAGAAAGCAAAGCTTATTGCAGAGTATATTTAGGAGTTTTTCGATATGAACATAAAAGTAAAAACACATGTTTGGGATGCGAGTGAATACTTGGACAATCCTGAAGTCATTGCTGAATACTTGAATGTCGCCCTTGAGAATGGTGATTCTAGTCTCGTGCTTGCTGTTCTTGGAGATATTGCAAAAGCAAAAGGAATGAGCCAACTCTCTCATGATACTGGACTTGGAAGAGAGAGCCTTTACAAGACACTTACACCAGGATCCAAACCACGCTTCGATACCGTTATGAGGGTAATGAAAGGGTTGAATATACACTTGAACGCCCATTAGCCCGCAGTATTCACAAATACTGCCGCGCGCACCTCACAACCTTATCCTCTATATCATGCTGAATTTTTTGAAGAGATTTCAGCGATTGATACAGGCTATCAGCTTTTTTCAAACGCAAAGCAAGCAACGCTTCTTCATCAAGCCCTAAAGGATCAATGCAGCCCCTAGCA
>JAUZQS010000194.1 GCA_030950875.1 Mariprofundaceae bacterium
GAATATGTAGGATTAGATACTACATGAATTAATGAGCCAACCCACGTAGAGTTTGAAAGAACCATAAGATTTTATCAGTGTAGAGCAGATACTTGAAATTACCCATATCCACGCAATCACGCAGCGCATCGGTGAATTGCAGGCGATAGTTTTCTTCCGCAAACCATGCGTGCAGAAAATCCTCATCGCGCTGATTGGTATATTTAGTGCCGCCACCGGTGCGACTGTTGATCGTGTCGATTACGATATCAAGTATGGCCTGCCGCAGCAGCCGTGCCCGTTCGCTCTCCACCATCAGATCAACCACATTACTAGGCAAAAAAACGCTTATGCGGCATATCGCATCACATCCAGCTCTGTTTCAGGCATGGATCTTTCGAGCATTGATTCAACCTGAACCATCACCGGGTCAGCAAGAAGAAACTCTCCGCATCCGGAACATTGAAGTACCGGCAGATCTTTGAAGATCACAACCTTGTGCTGACTGAGCTTGAATGGCATGTCGGAATATTCTTCTGTCATATCACTTCCACACACATGACATTTCATCGGCTGAAGAATATCTTGCAGAACCTTTTCATAGCCCCGGCACATTCGATCTCTTAGCTTCTACCTGTTATTTCCTGAATAAGAGAAATATCTTTACGCAACATTTTATTAACCAAGTCATGGAGTTCAACACCCCGTGATTTTGCTTTCTCTGCAAACCATGACTCAACATCCTGGTCGAGATAGACAGGAACATTCAATGTTGTTTCAGTATGAAAAAAACGGCCACGTTCACCTTTGGAGAAATCATATTCTTTTTTCATCATGCCTCCTTATATTGTTTCTGCTCATATCGCGTTGCACGCCTTGCAGAAATAATACGGATGGTGATTTGTTGATCATGGCATACCATAAAAGTATGTACCACCAAACGCAATTTATCTGCTTTTGTACTCCCCAGCGTAACCCATCGTTCTTCACCCTCATTCGCATCATCGAGAATACTAAGCTGCAAAGGGTCAATAAATATCTCAACGGCCTCTTCAAAACTGACGCCATGTTTTTTCAGGTTGCAGGCAGCCTTCACCGGGTCCCATTCAAAGTGATAGTTCATCTAATATCTCCCCCTTCATCTTGAATCAGACATTGATTAGTCATGATCTGCATCCAGTGTTTCAAGAATAGTTTCCAAGTCAGTCAAATGGGTTTCAACTAAACGGAACGTTGCGCTTTCATCTACTGGACACCTGCTACTTTTCATCTGTTATTTTCAGCATATTCTTTCAAACGTTGTGTGGCCCAGATAATTCCACCTACAGCGTGAAAAAAATTAGGACCCGCAATTCCTACAGGCTCAATCAACTTGAACATGCCAGCAGAATTTCATGTTCGACAATGCAACCGTATTTGTCGATCAAACGTAATATACTGAGAACATCTTTATTATTGGTTAACCTAAGCTTACTTAGTAACTCCTGATTTTTACGCTTATCCCTTATTAAAGGAGCATTCCCAAATGATGAAAATAAATATTCAATATTTTCAGGAATGTATAATTCAACTCTTTCACCACATGCTCCGTAAATGCGCAAGAATTCATCTAAGCCAACCGGATCATAATCACCCAGATGTATAAGCCTTGCCTTTTTCATATCGTTCGAAGCAAACCAATCGATGATTTTGTTTGATATTCGGCCAGCAAGATAAATTGCCAAATCGACATCCATGATTTTTTCAATATCCCAAAACACCTCAAGGTTCTCAACTAGAGCCACACTTCCTTCGAATGACCAGAAATTGTCTCTATCAACTTTTATAGCGCAAACACCAGAAAGGTCGGTAAGAAAAGCTGCATCAAAAGTCCTATTTGCATGATGAAGCATACAGTTTCCAAACCCTCGCATTACGACAAAAGGAGTCTGTGAAGAATCACCCTTTTTACTATCACGAGAAACTAATATTGATTGAGCTCGGTTCGATTCTGCAATAAGGTGACTATTCCCTTCGGAAGGAAAGTTGTTAAGAATAAAGTCTTCAACAACTTCAGGAATATTTAACCGAATAATTGCTCCGCCTCTATAGGCCTCTTTTGATAAAACACCAGTGTCGAACAAAGGAGCAAGCGAGCGCAGTATAGGGGTGGAGAATTTAGAGGCAGGAACTGTGATATTGTTCTGTAGTTCTCGCAATCGCTTTAGAACAGATGTATTCATATGCTTGGTTCATACTCAGTAAGTGTTACTCTTGAAGCATCATTTAAGACAATTTTCCCATGCTCTTCTTGAAGGAAATAGAGGTTTTCTGCTATATCCATTCCATCAGGGCTAGCTAACATCGGAACAAAACCCAGTTTCATTGACTGCTTAATAATTCCCTTCAGATTTTTTGTATCAAGACTGGCAGCCTCATCCAGATAAAAGGGTAAGCGGACATCTTTAGACATGAGTCCGTTAATAAGTAATAAATGAATAAGCACCTTGATAGTGATAGTAGTGCCATGTGATTCAATCGAATCTAACTGTTTGTATGTTTTTTCTTGAGCGCCATCAGATTCAACGATAAAACTGAGATCAAATAAATCATCTAACTCTATTTTTGGTTGCTTTTGAAGTAGCTCTCTAAGTGAATCAATGACGGTTTCTTTCCCCACCAATAATGGTGTCTCTTCCTCATTAATAAGCTTCTCGATTGGAGATGTGAGACTTCCTCTTCGATTAATCTTGATTTTTAATGATGTCAGGTTGGATACATTTGATTTAGCAATGGCTTTATTGAAAGAAGTGACATGCGTGCGCATCATCTCCAGGTCATGATTTAATGCTTTGAAGTCTTTTCGCATACCGGCAATGATGCCATGCCACATGTGATTAACAGCCTCTTCTTTCTTGTTAAGGCCTTCAATCTCATCCTTCATGACTTTAATCCAGATGGTTTCATCACCAGAAGAAAAACGGTCATAGGTCATACTTTCTATCAGCTTCCGGTCAGTGCATACCTGCTGATGAATATTCATTGCCTCAAGAAATGCTTCGTTATACTCCGCAAT
>JAUZQS010000195.1 GCA_030950875.1 Mariprofundaceae bacterium
GGTCATTTCTTACGCTGCAGCCAATGGATAAAGCAAAGAACTTATTGTGGATATATTCAGTTTGTATTTTGGTGGTATTGATTGATGTGGCTGTGATGCGGCATTTGGTATGCAAATATATGTGTGTGTATCGCATTTGGCAGCATTCTTTTAAAACACGGGAAACGCTGCATATTGCCTATGATGAAAGTCGTTCGGATCACTGTGTTAACTGTACATATTGTGAAGACAGTTGTTTCTTAGATATTGATCCACGTCAAACCGTAGTATTTGATAGTTGTATCAATTGCGGTGATTGTGTAGCGGCCTGCGATACGCTGCATAGCAAAAGTAAGAAAATGCAAGGTCCTGGCCTGTTAAGCTTTGCTTTTGGGAAGTCCAAGTCTGGACGCAATGGTTTAACATCACTTTTGTCGCGTACACGGGCTGCGATGGTGGGAGCAGTGATTGGCACATTGTGGTTTGCCGTGGGCATCACGGGCTATCAGCCTTATGTTTTAATAGCGGACAAAGCGGAGTTGTTACAAGGCATGACGGCCAATGATTATCGCATTAATGTTTCCAATAAGCGTTATCGTTCTGCCAATATGAACTTGGAAATTGAAGGTCTCGATGCTTCTAAATATAGCTTAGAGTCGCATGATGTGACATGGAAAACGGCTGGGCGAAAAGATGTGATTATGCATATATCACCTGATTTAAAGAAAGGTCTGCATCGCTTCATTGTACATGCCAAAACAAGTGATGGTTGGCAGGATGATTTTACAGTGTATCACTATGCGGAAGGTGTGGCGAAGGTAGGAGGATGATATGAGTCGAGAAGATGAAAAAAACGAAGGCTTGTCTGGTGATAATCAGTCGAATTCGCGTAAAAATATAAAAAAACAGGGCATGACTGATGAAGAAATTATTGCCAGTGGTGTAGGTTTAGAATCACGGGGCCGTGTTCCTAAATGGTTCTGGGCGATTATTGTTGTGGTTGTGTTGGTTGCATATGGTTTAAGCGAACCTTTCTGGGGAGACCGTGTGGGCAGCCCTCGTCCATGGTTTACATGGGGTCATGTGGGAGCATTGGCTTATATGTTGGTGTTTGGTGGCTTTGTTTATTTTATGACCATGATGTATGGTGATGATGGTGGTGAAGCTGAGGATAAGGAAGAGTTTGATGGGTTGAGTGGTAAGGATAAACCATCGGATGATGATGGTGATGATAAAAAGTAAGTTTTTATGTTTTCTTATTGTGTTACTACTGTGTTCAGCTTGTGATTCTGAATCCAATAATAATAATACCTTGGTTCCGGCATACCCAGCTCAAGAATCGGCGGCTTTTCAACAGTTTTCACGACAGTGTTCGAGTTGTCATCGTCCACCCATGCCGAACGCGCATATGGCAAGTACATGGCCGACGGTGGTTGCGCGTATGCAGCAGCATAAACAGCAGCATGGGTTGCTGGTGATGCGTGAGAGTGAAAAACAACAAGTATTGGATTATTTGCAAACCTATGCCAAAAAGGACGTGCCAGAATGAAGTTAAAATTATTTGTAGTGCTTGCATGCTTGCTTTCAGCCTGTTCAGGGCCTGAAGTATGGACGGCTCCAGCCCAGCAATGGGGTAAATTTAATATCCATCTTGAAACACGCCCTGAAATCATGCGACAAGGTATGAATGAATTTCTATTGTTTGTAAATCGTGAAGGGCAACGGCATATCCCTGATTTATTGATTAAAATTCGCACTCCCAGTTCAGATTGGAGACAAGCGATGCCTGATGGTGCTTTGGGCATTTATCGACGTGCGTTATTGGTGAATGACATGAAGCATGATCAGCTTTATGTGCGATTGAGTTATCATGGTAAAGAAGGAGCGTTGACCTTTGATTTGTTTCCTGAGAATACTGCTAGTCAGTAACTTTTTATTTGCTGGCACGGTGTTGGCGGTAGCCGGCGATGCCAAGCGTGGTGAAATTGTGGCAGGCGTTCGTTGCGGTCCATGCCATCATTTATATTCAAGCCATATCAAAGTTGGCCCAGGATTGGCTGGTATTTATGGAAAAGAACCGAGCATTAGTGGTGTTCCCTTTGATGTTTGGGATGAAGTTGCACTAGAGGCCTGGCTTATCAATCCGAGACAAATTAAGCCCAATACACGCATGTTAATTCCCGCTATATCGGAGCGTGATCGTGATGATATTATTGCTTGGTTAAAAGAAGATGTTGCACATCAATAATAGCAGTTTGGGTTGCTGTTGAAATATTGGTTTTTGTTTTGTGATAACACGAAATTATATGCAATAAAGTTTGGCTTGAGTGTGATACCTAGCCAAGTGATGGCACTACCTTTGTTGTAAAATTTGGGAATTCACTATGATCCCCGCTTATAAATTTTGGAATATTCTTAAAGACTCAAAGCAAGGCTCATCAGCGCCTATCTATGATATTCACGGGTAATACCCTCTAAAACACCATCAACCTGGGTGAAGACTATAAAAATTAGGCTCTTTTGAATATCAAGTGGGTAGACAGAATTTATTAACCCTAGAAAAGTCGAGTTTTCCAGTAATAAGGTAAGCGATAGTTATGATAATGATAATGATTATCATTTTCTATTGACCTTTAAGTGATAATGATTATCATTCGCATAATGAGAGAGGTAGTATGAATATTAAAAGTATAATAACAGGTGTTTTAGTTACTCTGATAGGCGTATCCAATGTAATAGCAGCAGAATATACGGTTGTGATTAAAGACCACCAGTTTGTGCCCAGTCAGATTGAAATGAAAGCCGGGGAGAAGCATCGCTTAATTGTGGTCAACGATGATGCTAGCCCTGAAGAATTTGAGAGCTATGAGCTTAATCGTGAGAAGATTGTTTCTGGAAATTCAAAAATTGTGATATTTCTTCCGGCTTTGGAAGTCGGTGAATATCCTTTTTTTGGAGAGTTTAATCCCAAGACGGCGCAAGGCCGTATTGTTGTGAAATAGGAGGGAGAGGATATGTTATCTACATTAATTATTGTATTTCGTGAAGTATTAGAGGCAATGCTGGTCGTGGGTATTGCAACGGCTGCGGCACGTGAAGTAAACATTGCAACGCGTTGGATTTATGGAGGTGTTTTAGGTGGGCTGCTTGCTGCAGTTATTGTTGCATTTTTTGCAGACGCAATTGCCACTTCAATGCAGGGCATGGGACAAGAGATATTGAATGCTTCGGTATTGATTGCTGCTTCATTATTAATGGCATGGACAGCTATTTGGATGGGAAAACATGGCAGAGAGGTGTCTAAAAAGATTCGTCAAACATGCAGTGACGTGCAAGGAAGTGATGCTAGCAAACTTGTACTTGCGATAGTTGTTGGTCTTGCTGTTGCACGAGAAGGCTCAGAAGTAGTGCTGTTTTTATATGGTGTTGCAGCTGCAGGTGTTAGTAATGCTTCGGAAATGTTATCAGGGGGTATGATCGGTATTGTGCTAGGCGTTCTGGTCGCGATGGGCTTGTATCGTAGTCTTGTACATATTCCGATGCGTCATGTTTTTCTCGTTGTAACGAGCCTTATTGTATTACTCTCAGCTGGTATGGCATCGCAGGGTGTTGCTTATTTGGTGATGGTGGGTGAGTTACCTGCATGGGGAGAGCCGATTTGGAATACAGCACAGCTGATTCCTGAACAGGGGTTATTGGGACAAGTGCTTCAAGCATTGATGGGTTATGATGACCGCCCAAGTGGCATGCAGGTGTTTGCATTTTTATTGGTTTTATCATTAACTTGGCTGGCTATTTACCTGCAAAAAAACATCAAGGTTCGAGCCGTGAACACTGTCGCAGCGATGTTATTGATGGGGCTAGCTATTTCCATGCAACCTATCGATGCACAGGCTAAACAAGTGTATTCGCCTATTGTTGAGCAGGGTGAAGTTGAATTGGAGTATTTACTGGATTATGCGATTGATAGTGATCCAAACACAAATACCAGTGCAAGACATCAATTTGAACTTGAATGGGGTGTTACTGACCGATGGCAGACCGCAGTTTATGGTGATTTTAGGAAGAGACCTGGGCAGGGATTTGCCTATCAAGGTTTAAAATGGGAAAATATTTATCAATTATTTGAGCAAGGAGAGCGCTGGTTGGATGCTGGTTTGTATTTTGAATATATTGCTCCACAAAGTTCTTTGAATAAGTCTGATGCCGTTGAATTTAAGTTGTTATTGGAAAAACAGTTCGGGGCAATGATGCATACGGCAAACCTTGTCTTTCAAAAAGAACTTGGTGCCAATGCAAAGAAAAATACGCTTGTTGAATATACATGGCGAAGCAAGTGGAGAAAGTCACGCGTTTGGGAGCCTGCAATTGAAATCTATGGTTCATTGGGCGAGTTGGGTAATACCAAACCCTTATCGCAACAGTCGCATCAAATAGGCCCAGTATTTATGGGGAAACTTCGTAATGGATTT
>JAUZQS010000196.1 GCA_030950875.1 Mariprofundaceae bacterium
TGGAAAATATTACGGCGTATAGGCAGCCAACAACGGCAATCGGCATTGTCCGGGGCGCAACGGCGAAAAAATTTACGTAAGGCATTTGCTGTGGATACGGACTACTGGCATCGACGTGATAGAGTGTCGGGGCGAATTTGGGTGATTGATGATATTATTACCACAGGAATGACGGTACATTTCGCATCCAAGGCTCTGAGCGCTATCAGTAATGAAATACATGTACTGTCGCTAACGCGGACAGTTAAAGGTGATTGAAATGGCAAAGATTGAGGTTTATTCAGGAGATTATTGTCCGTATTGCATGCGTGCAAAGGCATTGTTAAAGCAGCGTGATTTGGAGTTTGTAGAATACAATGTGCAAAATGAGCCAGAGCGGCGGGCTGAAATGGTAGGGCGAGCACCAGGTGTGCGCACCATTCCGCAAATTTTTATCAATGACCGTCATGTGGGTGGTTGTAATGAATTGTATGCCCTAGATAAAAAAGGCGAGTTGAATAGTTGGCTGGAAGTATAAGGAGCACGTTTTATGCCTGAACCAGAGCACCTTTTAGATAATAACTTGGCTTGGGCGCAGGAGCATTTGCGCCAAAATGCTGAGTTTTTCAAACATCTTGCAACATTGAAAAATCCGAAATATATGTGGATTGGTTGCTCCGATTCACGCATGCCAGCCAATGAAATGATTGGTGTGGAACCAGGGCTAGTATTTGTGCATCGTAATGTTGCCAATCAAGTGCAACATACGGATTTAAACTGTTTATCAGCCGTGCAATATGCGGTGGATGTTTTAGGTGTGGAGCATATTATTGTAACAGGTCACTATGATTGCGGTGGTGTGAAGGCAGCGATGGAATCACAGCATTTTGGGATTGTGGATAATTGGATTCGCGGTATTCGTGATACATATATTGATCACGCTGATGCAATGGCCGCTTGTTGCGATAAGGAGAAACGTCTGGATATGCTTTGTGAGCTGAATGTGAAGCGTCAAGTGGATAAATTAAGCCATACACGCATTGTACAAAATGCTTGGGCTGCGGGTAAAGATTTATCACTGCATGGCTGGGTTTACCGCTTGCAGGATGGTCTCTTGCATGATCTTGGGGTGAGTAAAAGTTGCGCGAATGATGTGGAAGCGATTTACCGTGTTGCCAGTGTGCCCGACTCGCCAGAAGATTAGCCGATCAGGGGTTGTATGCCTTGGTGATACGCGTCCAAGCAGCATAATCCAGTTGTTCGGCCCTGTTGCGAGGGTCAATATCAATGGCTGTAAAGTCATCGGCATTTAATGAACCTTTGAAGTTATTTAGGATCGTTTTACGACGGTGAGCGAAACCTTTACGCACGGTTTTTTGCAGGCTATCAAAGCTGCATGGCGGAGTCTCCCCATGTGGGGTGAATAGTAGCACAACCGAATGAACCTTTGGCGGTGGTACAAACGCTCCTGGAGGCAGTAAAAGCAGGCGTTTTACATGGTAATGGTGACGTGCCAAAACGGATAGCCCGCCATATGTTTTGCTTCCGGGGCCAGCCATAATACGATTGCCTACTTCACGTTGATACATGAGCACCATGCCACCTGAAAGGTCATGGCTGGTGAGTTGAGCTGTCAGTGGGCCGCTAATATTGTAAGGTAGGTTGCCTGTAATCCATTCAGGTTGCGATTGAGAAACAGTTTCTTCCAGTACTTTAAGCACATCACCATGCACCACACTTAATTGTGGGTTCTCGCCAGCATATTCTGTCCACAGCGTTGCAAAGCGGTCGTCTTTTTCAATGACGGTCAGTGTGCTAACCCGTTGCAACAAGGCATGGGTGATGGCGCCAGGTCCTGGGCCAATTTCAATAGCAGAAGCACCATTTGGCACTGCCATGGCGATTTTATTAATGGCACGTTGATCACGCAAGAAATGTTGACCGAGCGCTTTATTTGCCTTGTGTTTGGGGGGGATGTCATCCTGCATGGGGGCAAGCCTAGCTATTCGCACGCGGCTAGACCACGCATAATTACGCGCTGTTATATTGATAAACATGGTGTTTTCTATTCGGTTTGTAGGAGGATTGGAAAATAAATGCCTTTATAATACCGCTTATATAAGAGTTTTCCTTGCCTTGTGCCTAGTATTTCTTACACTTCGCGCCCATTTCACGCTTTATTATCACGAAAATCCTGAAGGAGGAAATGATGGCAAATGCAACACGTTGTTTGATTGCAGGAAACTGGAAAATGAATGGTACCCTTCAGGAAGCGCTTGATTTTGTTGATGACTTGGGCGTAAATCCTGCGCCAGAGCATGTTGAGGTTGCATTGATGCCACCGTTCACATTGTTGCACCCATTGGCATTCCCCTTTGGTGAAAAAGATGTTCGTTTGGGCGCACAAAGCATGTACTGTGAAGTGAGTGGCGCGTTTACGGGCTCTATTTCACCTTTAATGCTGCGTGATGCTGGTTGTCACTATGTTATTTTAGGGCATTCAGAGCGCCGTGATATTCAGCATGAAAGCAATGCTTTGATTTGCAAGAAATTGGGCATGGCTTGGGAACATGGTTTAGAGCCAATTTTATGTATTGGTGAACATTTGGATGAGCGTGAAAGTGGTAAAACCAATGAGGTTTTAAAAGAGCAGCTGAGTGTATTGAAAGGTATTGATACAGGCGTTGCTCTGACGGTGGCTTATGAACCTGTTTGGGCAATTGGTACGGGTAAAACAGCCAGCCCAGAGCAAGTGAAAGAAACACATGCATTTGTGCATGAAGAATTAACACGCTTGGGGCATGATTGCCGCGTATTGTATGGTGGTAGTGTAAACCCTGGGAATGCAGCTGAATTATTGGCTTGCGATGGTGTTGAAGGTGCTTTGGTTGGCGGGGCTAGCTTGAAAGCAGATTCATTTATGAAACTTATTGAGGCGGCTGCAAAGCTTGCTTAACTCAACCTTGGTTGGGTGTAATTTAGATTGAGATTGTAAGGAGATAGAAAAATGGAAACAGTGTTATTGGCCGTACATGTGACTGTGGCCGTACTGTTGGTTGGTGTTGTATTGGTTCAACGTGGGCAGGGCGCAGATATGGGCGTGTCCTTTGGTGGTGGCGGCGCACAAACGTTGTTTGG
>JAUZQS010000197.1 GCA_030950875.1 Mariprofundaceae bacterium
ACTTCATCTTCGGCAACTGTTTCATACGATGGCATGCGAATGACTGTTTTATCACGCTTTTGTGAAACATCTAAAATGGAGATAGGGGTGGATTCTTCACGTTCGCGATGCGCCTTCTGAGCCAATGATTTTTCATCGCAATCACTGCTTTGTCCTGCCATGGCATAGGGATTTTTATGCTCAATTAATGCGCCCGGAGTATCAATGTCCGTGGCGTCTTTTTCTAGCCAACCTGCGGGAACTTCTTTGCACATCATAGCAGTGCCACGAATATGCCCCATATCCTTGATAGATTCACCATTGCTCAGACGATGTGCGACTTCAACAATCTGCCGTTCACCATTGCCATAAACCAGCATATCGGCTTTGGAATCCATCAAAACGGATCGGCGAACCTTATCCGACCAATAATCATAATGGGCAATACGTCGTAGGCTTGCTTCAATACCCCCGATAATGACAGGCACACCCTTAAAGGCTTCCCGGCAGCGTTGAGCATAAACAGTCACGGCACGATCAGGACGTTTGCCGCCAATATCGCCAGGGGTATAAGCATCATCGGAGCGAATACGACGTTCGGATGTATAACGATTGACCATGGAATCCATGTTTCCAGCAGTTACCCCCCAAAATAGATTGGGTTTCCCTAAACTGCGAAAGGGCTCAGCCGATGTCCAATCGGGCTGTGAGATGATGCCAACACGGAAGCCTTGTGCGTCTAAACCGCGACCAATCACGGCCATGCCAAAGCTTGGTAAATCAACATAAGCGTCGCCAGTAATTAAAATAATATCACAACCATCCCAGCCCAAAGCCTCCATTTCAGAACGGTTCATGGGTAGTTGTGAGGCAATGCCAAAACATTCAGCCCAGTATTTAGTATAAGAAAAAATTGGCTTAGGCATGGTGGACTGATGGGACGTAGCGGTAGCAGGCATTCGCGTAGTATAGGGAAATTCTGTATTGAGGTCTTGTGTTGCAGATAATGGTTATACCTGGAGGATCTAGGTTATAGTCATCTGTAGATGATGCGGCTTGTAATTTTCATAAAGTATGCAACGATATTGCCCATTCAAACCAATAACAGGAGATTATGATGATTCGAAAACTAGCTGTGTTAGCACTACCATGTATGATGTTTGGAACGTTGAGTGCTTCAGCTTCGACGTATAGTTATATGATTGATCATGGCACACCGGGTGTGATTACCAGTGATAGTAAAATGGTTCGTTTGGTGTTGATTGGCTCAGGGGATTGCCGCGAAATTCCATATAATATTATTGCCGATGGTGTTAGTTCTTTAAGCGGAAAGCTGGATTTGAGTAAAGAAGTTTCATTTCCAATGGACTTTACCGTTATCACCTTGTCTTGTTCAAAAGCGGGCATTAAAGCGACACTTTCAAAAGAAAGTGCAAGTATTTTTGGCAGTGACTAAGGGTAATCAACGATGATATGAGTCATCGTATTTTGAGTTTTGCGAGGGCAATGGCACTATACGCGCCATGTTAATATTTACCTGTATCTTTCTTACTGCTTTATTGCTTTCCACGGCCATTCATTTTTATTTGGATCAACGCCATATGCGCTCGATTGTTACGCATCGCGATGCTGTGCCCGAACGTTTTGAAAAGGGCATATCACTGGTATCTCATCAAAAAGCAGCTGACTATACATTGGCAAAAATGAAGCTCGGTACATGGAGTGGTTTGTACGGCTTGGGGCTATTGCTAATTTGGACGCTGGGTGGTGGGCTGGATATATTGGATCAATGGTTGAGGGCATGGCAGTGGTCGGCGCTGACGACGGGTGTGGTATTGTTGATTGTCTTTTCGATGATTGGCTCGTTGCTAGAACTACCATTTTCTCTTTATTCGACGTTTTCGGTCGAGCAAAAGTTTGGTTTCAATAAAATGACCTTGGGTTTGTATGTCTCTGATATGCTTAAACAAGCCGTATTGATGATGGTCATTGGCACGCCGTTGATTTGGGTGGTTTTATGGTTGATGCAATCGGCAGGTGCTATGTGGTGGCTGTGGGCTTGGTGTGTGTGGACTGCTTTTTCACTGTTGATGATGTGGGCATATCCAACCTTTATTGCGCCGCTTTTTAACAAGTTTGAACCTATGGAAGAGGGTGAATTAAAAACGGCGATTGAAGGACTATTGCAGCGCTGTGGCTTTGAAAGCAATGGTTTATATATGATGGATGGATCCAAACGTTCAAGTCATGGTAATGCGTATTTTACAGGCTTTGGAAAATCCAAACGCATTGTATTCTTTGATACCTTGCTCAAACAACTGAGTATTGATGAAACGCTGGCTGTATTGGCACATGAACTGGGACATTTTAAATGCAATCATATCAAAAAACGTATGCTGTTGATGTTTTCCATGTCATTGGCTGGTTTTGCGATCTTGGGTTGGCTGGCAGAGCAAGCATGGTTTTATGCGGGCTTGGGTGTATCGCAGCCATCGGATTACATGTTGTTGATTCTATTTATGTTGGCGATGCCTGTATTTACCTTTGCATTGTCACCTTTGATGAGTATTTATTCGCGCAAACATGAGTTTGAAGCCGATGATTATGCTAAGCAGCATGCCAATGCGGAAGATTTAATTTCTGCCTTGGTGAAGATGTATGATGATAATGCGGCGACGCTCACGCCCGACTCCTTGTATTCAGCATGGCATGATTCCCATCCTCCAGCACCTGTGCGCGTGGCGCATTTAGAGAAAAAATTAGACGCTACGTTGGAGAAGTAAGGTGGCGATTGAATTACTTGCCCCTGCGGGAACGATTAAAAACATGCGTTATGCCTTCGCCTATGGTGCAGATGCAGTGTATGCAGGGCAACCACGCTATTCCTTACGGGTACGCAACAATGATTTTCAGCTAGAAAACCTAAAAATAGGCATTGATGAAGCCCATGCTTTGGGGCGCAAATTCTTTGTGGCAAGCAATTTACTGCCACATAATAATAAGTTAAAGCGTTACCTCGAACATATGCAGCCTGTGATTGATATGCAGCCCGATGCCTTGATTATGGCAGACCCCGGTTTGATTATGATGGTTCGTGAACGCTGGCCTGAAATTCCTGTGCATTTATCTGTTCAAGCCAACACCATGAATTATGCTTCTGTGAAATTTTGGCAGTCTGTAGGGATATCGCGT
>JAUZQS010000198.1 GCA_030950875.1 Mariprofundaceae bacterium
GGTGTTTATGATTTTGCATCCAAATACACACCAGGTGCAACCGAATATTTCTGCCCAGCCCGCTTACCTGCGGAAACGCTACGTTTATGCATGCAACAGGCCGAAGATGCTGTTAAGGCGACTGGTTGTAAGGGTGCGCCTCGCGTTGATATGATTGTTGCCGATGGTGGTATGCCCATCATTTTAGAAGTAAACACAATTCCAGGCATGACTAAAACCAGTCTGCTTCCCAAAGCTGCCGCTGCTGCTGGCATCAATTTTCAACAGCTTTGTTTGAAAATCTTAGCATCCGCAACATTGCAACACGGAGGTATGTCATGAACCACACCCGTAGCAATCGCCGCCGCGTCAAGGATGTTATTAAAAAAGAACGTGGGCTACATTGGAAACAACTTGGCCTGACAAGTTTCATAAGTCTAATCGTGCTTACAGCTGCTTTATCAGGGCTATGGTCGCTCAATCAAAAACTGAGCATCAAGCATTGGACTATTTATGCAGCAGCCCCTCTTAAAGCAGATATTGAACATGCATTAAAGGGCATGAAAGAGCTTGATTTTTGGCATTCTCGTCCAGCCCTACTGCGCACGCAATTACTTGATAAAGTACCTGATTTAGCAGATATTCAAATTCAACGCCAGCTACCCAACAGGCTAGTCATTCATGTAACACCACGCCAAGCCATTGCCCTGTGGTCGAATAAGAATGGCTTCAATAAAAACACTAACAACAAACAAGAGCAATTGTACCTTGTTGATGAACATGGCATCCCCTACCGGGCTCGCAAGCATGGTGAGCCCTCCGATTTACCAGTCTTGCGCATGCAACAAAACTATTTGGTCGCAGCATGCCAATGGTTAACAGCCCTTAAAAAAGAACAACCACAATGGTTTACGCGTAGTAGTGAATTATTTGCCACGCCTACAGGCTGGAAATTAAACCTTGTGGCAGGCCAGCAATGGCACATTCCTTTTGGGCCACGCGGTCTGAAAGACATTACACAACTTAGCAACATACTAAAACAACCACGTTGGCATGTCGGAAACTGGCGCATTGATACGCGCTTAGGAAACCGTTGGTTTTTACGACCTGCTACACATGAAGGGGTTATTTAAATGTCAAAACATGACCAAAATGTCATTGTAGGGCTTGATATAGGCACAAGTAAAATTGCTTGTGTCGTGGCGGAGGCTTCGCCAGACGGACATATTGATGTTATCGGCATCGGCAAACATGCCTCTCGGGGACTGCGTAAAGGTGTGGTCGTTAATATTGAAAGCACCGTCGAATCCATCCGCTTGGCTGTTGAAGAAGCTGAAATGATGTCTGGTTCCGAAATTCATTCCGTATTTGTCGGCATTGCAGGCAATCATATTCATGGCTACAACTCACACGGTGTTGTGGCCACAAGAAATGGCGAAGTCACAGAGGAAGATGTCAAACGCGCTATTGATGCAGCCAGTGCTATGGCAATCCCAGCAGATCAGAAAATTCTACATATTTTACCGCAGGAATACATTATTGACCAACAAGATGGCATACGTGAACCAATCGGCATGTCTGGTGTTCGCTTAGAGGCCAGAGTCCATATGATTACAGGTGCTGTTTCATCTGCGCAAAATATTATCAAATGCTGTAACCGCTGTGATTTGGATGTTGCCGATATGGTCTTAGAGCAAGTTGCATCGAGTGAGTCGGTACTTAGCCAAGATGAAAAAGACATTGGTGTCGTACTCATTGATATTGGTGGGGGAACAACCGATATTGCTATCTTTATTGATGGTGCGATTTGCCATACCGCAGTCATCCCCATTGGTGGCGACCACCTTACCAACGATTTGGTTATTGGTTTACGCACTTCAGCACGTGAAGCAGATCAATTAAAAATCAAATACGGCTCATGCATGGTCGAAATGATTGCCCCTGAAGAACAGGTAGAAGTTCCCAGTGTTGGAGGCCGTCAACCTCGGCCTATGCCACGTCAAATCATGGCACAAATTTTAGAACCACGTGTGCATGAGCTCTTTGAGCTGGTCAAAGCCGAATTACAACGCTCCGGTTACCAAGAGCTTATTGCTGCTGGCATAGTGCTTACAGGTGGCAGCTCACTGCTGGAAGGGATGGTGGAGTTAGCAGAAGAAACCTTTGATGGATTACCCGTTCGTTTGGGACGTCCACAAGGTGTTGGAGGGCTTGTTGATGTGGTTTCCAGCCCTATTTATGCCACCAGCGTTGGCCTACTACTTTATGGACAACGTTATCGACAGCAAGCACCTCACAAACACCCTTCACAAAGCAAACAAGGGATTTTTCACAGAATGCGACGATGGTTTGGCGACACACCTTAACAAACAACATGCAACACACAGTTTGAAATAAAAAAAAACGATAACAACAAAACAAGGAGAGGGATATGGCTATGTATTATGAATTGGACGACACAAGTGGATTAACAGCAAGCATCAAGGTGATTGGTGTTGGTGGCGGTGGTGGCAATGCCATCAACAATATGATCACCCAAAATATGACTGGCGTTGAATTTATTGTTGCCAATACCGATGCTCAGGCAATTGAAAAAAGTAAGGCTGAAGTTTGCATCCAGTTGGGTGGTGATAAAACACGCGGTTTGGGTGCGGGAGCAAATCCTAACTTAGGTAAGGAAGCTGCTGAGATTGAAAAACAACATATCAGTGAATTGTTGATTGATACGGACATGTTATTTATTACCGCTGGCATGGGTGGTGGCACAGGTACAGGTGCTGCACCAGTCATTGCTGAAGTTGCCAGTGAAATGGGTATTCTTACTGTTGCTATTGTCACCAAACCATTTGCTTTTGAAGGCAAACGCCGCATGCGACAAGCTGAGGCTGGTATTGAAGAATTGCGTAAGTATGTCGATACATTGATTACCATTCCGAATCAAAAATTGGTCGGCGCTGTTGGTAAGAACACTGCACTGATGGATGCTTTCCGTAAGGCCGATGATGTTCTTCTGCAAGCCGTGAAAGGTATTTCTGATTTGATTGCCAATTCAGGTTATATCAATGTGGATTTCGCGGATGTAAAAGCGGTAATGAGTGAAAATCGTAGCATGGCAATGATGGGTACAGGTTCGGCCAGTGGCGAAAATCGTGCTTGTGAAGCTGTCGAAATGGCGATCTCTTCACCATTATTGGAAGATGTCGATATTCATGGCGCACGTGGCATTTTGGTGAATGTAACAGGCAACTCTGAAATGGGTCTACATGAAGTCACCGAAGCTGTTGGCATTATCGAAAACATGGTCGATGAAGATGCGAATATTATCTTTGGTTGCGTAAACGATGATAGCATGGGTGATGAATTGCGCGTCACTGTTGTCGCTACAGGTTTGAATCAAAGCAGCATAAACACACCACGTATCGCCGCTAGCAATTCGACTACAGGCAGCCTAAACATCGCTATTCCAGCTGCAAATTCAAGCAGTCATGGTATCGATTATGCAAACTTTGATGCGCCTACAGTCTCACGTGCCGCAACACAAACGGCCAATGCTTTGGCATATGATGAAGATCAACTATCTATTCCAACATGGATTCGCAGACAGGCTGATTAATATTATATGCTGTACGAATATGCCAAAAAGGTACGAACTTATTGCACAGTTCAATAAGTCCGTACCTTTTGCACAATGGCATTGCACGTTGAAGCTTTTCAATACTTGTCAATGATGGCATAATGGTCGACGATTATTGGTAGTGTGTTCTGCATCACTGCATAGCTCTTATTGCTAGGCATATTGCGAGACAATGAGTTTACTGACATTTAATCACCTAGACAGGGAGTGTTTATGATTCCACAACGGACCTTAGACCATGCTATTCGCTGTAGCGGCATTGGTCTTCATTCAGGTAAAAAGATTCAGCTTATCCTGCATCCCGCCGATGTGGACACAGGCATCACATTCTTTCGCTCTGATTTGAATATTACTATTCCAGCCCATGCGGATTATGTTACCGATACACGCTTGTGCACGACCATTGGCAAAGATGGTGCGAATATCTCAACCGTTGAACATTTGCTCTCTGCACTTTCAGGTTTAGGCATTGATAACGCCCATATTGAAGTGAATGGCTCCGAAGTTCCTGTCATGGATGGCTCCGCTGCCCCTTTTGTATTTCTGATTCAATGTGCGGGTATTCGTGAGCAAAACAAAGTAAAAAAAGTCTTACGCATTCTCAAACGTGTTGAAGTCTCTGATGGTAATAAACGTTGCTCACTTCACCCCTCATCAGGCTTTAAAGTCTCTTATCTTTTAGACTATGATCATCCCCTCTTAAAAGATCGCTCAGTTAGCATTGATTTTTCACGTCAAGCATAT
>JAUZQS010000199.1 GCA_030950875.1 Mariprofundaceae bacterium
GATCTGTTCATGCGTACGCGACAGACCTATTTCGGCCAAACTCGGACGGTCATATTAGAATGAGTTTGTACTTTCACCTTATTCAATTACCCAATAGTCAAGCTCGGATTTTACGTTTGCTGCAAAGGACAACTTCCTCACCTATTTCTATTCAACATCACTTAGGGCATACATTTCAACTAAACGTAGGCTGTCTATTACGGGTTCAGATGCTTTTTTTACATAAATAGGCATCTGCAGTGCCCATGCAACCCTTAGAGCATCAAACAAAAGCGCATGAACATAGCTTTGGGTACATAAATCAATATAGGCAAAGTTTAAAACAATTATTTTCTTTTTGGTAAGCATTGGAACGAGGTTTTCTTTTGAAATTTTCTCAGCCATTATAGTGTCTTCAGCACCAATCTTCATCGATATCTCGAGAGCATCACTTGGGGCTATGTCATATCTAAGCAGCTTTCGATCATGTCTTTTTGTTGTTCTTTCTTCAGCGCGGCCAATTATTGATTTTAGCAATGCATCAAAATCTGCAACCCCTCGTTTCGGGATCTCAAATACAACTAGTGTTCCAGGATAATCCGCACCCAGCAGTCTAATTGTTCCATGCCCCTCATCATCTCCACTTAAGCTAAGAGCATCCCCTCTTGAGGCGAGCAAAAGACGCCCTCCACTAAGCTTGGCCATCTCAGAAATAAAAAACAATCCTAGCCCTGCATTTTGAGAGCTACCTCTCTTTGTTTCATCGAATGCACCTGAATAGTGTGGCCAAAGAGATCTCTCTAATGCGGTTCCAGGCTCTTCTATTTCAGAGTGCGTGGCACTTAGAGCTTCGAAAACCCCAATTCCATGGTCTGCCACCGCGATTTGAATGCTGGGAGCACTTTCATAAACGCCGCCCAGATTCATGCTTTGAGCTACGATTACGCCTCCAAGTGGGTCTTTACTGTGCTGGACAATGTTTCGCATCAGCTCAACTAAGACATAATAAATGACCCTTCTTGTTTCTTCTTGATCGATGTAATCAGCTTGATTTATGTTATCGATAATTAAATGCGATATTTCAGAAGCAACACCTTCGATTTTCGCAAAGTCGTTTATTCTTCGCATCTTGACAGTTCTACCTTGCTCAGTTCTACCGGAAGGGTTTCTAGCATTCATTATATCTAATATTCCAAGAGCGATGGAAAACTTCCCTACATTGTTGACCCTATTAACCTGAATTTTCACTGGCGAATCGCCGTCAGCCCGAGCAAGGGCCGCTAATGCCACAAGCCCCCATGGTTGAATCATATCGAACTCATCAAGCTGTATAGTTGCATTGCCATTAGAAACTTCGCCTGTAAGCCAGCTCAAGAACTCCTCAGGGGCACTAAGATCGATTTTTCTTGAGGGAGTAGGTGGTGAATATATTGAGTCATCTACATCGACTTGGGGCAAATCTAATTTGTTAGAACAGAAATGTTTAAAATACTTAAAACTAAGAAATTCAATATTCTGAAAAGTTATATTCCATAATCGATTGGCTTGTTCTGGAGTAATACTTCTTTCATTTACTGATGAATTAAGTCGTTTTTTCACAAATTGATGATCAAGTGATTCGAGTATGCTAATCGCAGCTTCTTCATCGCCAATAATGAAGAACTCAATTGCATGATTAAATTTCTTTTTACTCATAGAGTCACCGACATTTGTCATTTAATAGAAGAAGGATGGAACAATACCTTAGTATTTAGATTATTAGCTACCCCTCTCGGAAATAACTATAGCTAAATTATTTCAGATTGGCGAATGACTGGTAAAAATCACGAGGAGTCAGGCCGTGTTTAGCGAATTTGATGAACTCTGCCTATTCGGTGCTTGGTATGGGAATCTGGAGATTAATGAGTAATTGTTGCTTGTTCTTAATGACCACTTTTGGCCGAACCTCGACGGTCGCATAACGGCCAAACCCGGTCAGTCAGAAGAGAATGGTTTGCGTTCTCATCTTATTTAAACACCCATAAGTCAAGCCTGCCCCGCCTTCTCATCACGGCGAATTTATTCTAATGCTTAAGTCGTTGATTTATTAGATAAATAGTCAATATCCGCATAATCATGAAGAATATTTTTTCAATGAAAATATTTCCAATAAAAACAATAGTTTATAATTATCAGCCAAATCATAGATGTAAATATTCGGCTCAGCCATATGTCTCATCCGTTTCTCAGGATTGAGTTGCAGTTGCGTTGCAGTGGGTAGATCCATATATCCTTGATGGGTGTGGAGATAACACCGGGTTTTCCAAGTTTCCCCCTCCCCTTCGTCTGGCCAAGGAGTTTCCAGTTTGCTGCTTTGTAGCAGGTACCCTGGAAGCGGTCTTTTTCAACGAATGTTTCCAGTAGGACAGGGCGATAGTGATAGCGGTGTTGCCAGTCAGTCCTGATGCGTTTTGCTGTTTTGGCGAGGATCTTTGAAGCCAGGTTTTTGGATTGAATCCACCTGCCTGTGCGAGCACGCAGACAGGTGGCAGGATGAGGAAACGTGAGTTATTGATGATCAGGTGGAGATTCTTCTTTCGCTGCTCGTGTGTCCAGCCGATATACTGGTCACGTGGGGCGCACTGCCAAGCACTGGCACTGAAGCTGAGCAGGGCAAGTATCTGTTTGTCTACCATGACGAAGTAGCGTAGTTGTGCGCCAGGCAGGTTCTTATAACCCAGGTAGTGGTAACGATGCATATATTCATTCCACAGTTTGGAGCTTGCCTTGCTGACCAGCTGAAGCTCCAGTGCTGCCAATGCGTGAACTGGCTCTCTCCGTTCTATCCCCGGTTCAGTTGCCGAGGTGAAAGGGATGGTGATTTTGTTGCGTTGAATAGAACGCGGCGGCGGGAGCTTTATCAGCCCATCATCCTGC
>JAUZQS010000002.1 GCA_030950875.1 Mariprofundaceae bacterium
CATCGATAAACGGTTCAATCATGTTGTGTTCCTGAGCCATTTTACGAATCCACTTATCCGATTTGATGGACATAGCGCCTCCTGTGTATCTACGATAGGCGCAGCATAACTATGCAGCAATCAAAAGCAATTTGCTTGACCGACCCGGTTGGAGCTACTCAACCCTAACGTTATTCCTAAGGTGGGCTATTGCTGTTGAACTTTGGCATGTTTCTTTCTTATAGCGGTCACGTGTAGGAGACAGTGCTCTGCCATTGTACAGGTTTTCTATGACGCAGAAATCGGGCAAATCAGGGGATGACCTGAGTAGTTGCAAAAAATATTATCGAATTAGGATCAAACACAATGAAATTAACATTATTCAAAGCCAGCTTTTTATTCATGGGAGGCTTCTGGTTTTCCTTACCGTGTGTGGCAGATGAAGTAGGTTTTCTTGCTCAGCCAAACTCAATGGGACGAGAAGATAAGATACATGGCCATGATACAGGAGTGTTGGATTGGTCGACATTGACAGGGGACTGGGGTGGTGTGCGGCCAGACATGGAAGCGAACGGCGTTACCTTTGAAGCGGTTTACACTGGAGAAATTGTTCGCAACTTTGATCCGGGAGTGGTCAACAATAAAAAAGAAACCATCTATCTCGATAACCTGGATATGACCTTAACTATCGATACAGAAAAAGCTGGCATGTGGTCTGGTGGTACATTCTTTGTATATGGTTTGAGTAATAGCGGCAGAAACCCATCTACCAGTGTGATTGGTGATTTGCAGACAGCCAGTAATATCGAAGCACCGAATACTGTTTCGGTTTATGAGGCTTGGTATGAACAGCGTTTTTCTGACTCCCTGTCTTTGCTGGTTGGTTTTCATGATCTCAATTCAGAATTTTATGTGTCTGAATACAGTAGCCTGTTTTTAAATTCAACGCCGGGTGTTGGGGCTGAAATGTCAGGCAATGTGGCCATTTCAATCTTTGCCAGAACAGGGCTGGCTGCACGTCTGCATATTGATCCTACGGAAAACTGGTATATTCAGATGGCTGTTTATGATGGTGATCCTACTACACGGGCGCTGAAAGCCAGTGAAGGAAAAATGTATATCACTGAGACTGGTTTGCATTCGACAACCGGCACATACAAGCTGGGCTATTGGAAACATACGGCCAATCTTATCTTTAATGGTAAAGCCTTCAGTAGCGATTATGGCTATTATGGTATTGTTGATCAGGAATTATTGCATTTTGGCGGTGATAGCTCCATTGGCGCGTTTATACGCTGGGGGGCTGTGCCATCCGATAGAAATAAAATCACCAGCCATGTGGGTTTTGGTCTTCATATGCATGGTCTTATATCGAACCGTAGAGAGGATGATATTGGTGTGGCATACATTCGAGCCAACACCAGAACTGGCAATGAAACGGTATCTGAATTCACTTACCATGCTGTTCTAACACCATGGCTGTCCATTCAGCCCTCATTTCAATGGATTCAAAACACCGGCGGCCTACCAAGCAATAGGAGCGTGAGGGTTGGTTTGTTGCGCTTTGTAGTCGGTCTTTAACATGTGTCATGTCATATCGCTGTGATTATCTAAATCGCACGGCTATGATTAAAGATGGAGATGTATTGAATATTCAGAAAAATGCATTGCGTATGGTGAGTAATAAATTGATCAATGGTGAGCCTCTTGCAACACTCTGGGTGGATGAGTGGCCTGCCTGTGCGTGAACGCACGCAGACAGACAATCCCACTTCGAGTGCATTTTCAGGATGAAATGAGGGGCATGGTGGTTTCATGCACCGAAATGCCAGTCTGGAAATGGTCTGGAAATGCGCCGGAGTGGGGAAGCCAATCGCCGCTCATGGGTGTTGCAAGTGGCTCGGTAACTACTCAATACGTAGTATGTTCCTGCACTTGAGTATTTTTAACGCAAAAATCGGGAAATTCAAAGGATGACCTCAGTAGTTACGACCAATGATGGATTAAACGACACGTTTAGTTCCACCAATATGTCCGATGAGGTTTCGCAGTAGGTCTTTCTATTCTCGGACAGTATCCTAGGAGGCTGTCCGAGAATAGAGGCCGTAGCGAGAGATTCCCATGTTGAGTCATGATTTTCGACTGTTTAAGGCGAATAGCAGGGTTTATTTAACGAAAATAGACGGGAATCATGGCCAATATGGGGGTTTCGCAGTAGGTCTTTCTATTCTCGGACAGTCTCCTAGATCAATCAATCTCAGCATTCACTATCTGTCAGTATCTCTTTAAGTAAAACTGTGATCTCGCTCTCACTAAGGTTTGGATAATGTAGCTCAATCCAGGTTCGAGCTTGCGCTACACAGAAACCCTTACACCCATATTTACGTAAGTCATTTAATGCATTGTAACATTCATCTTGCTGCCCTCTAAATTTGCAAGTATCCACTGATTTAACGTTCTCTTTAATATGACTTTTAATATCACTATTCATAATCAGAATGGTATGAAACTTACGGCGATGGAGCAAGAGCTCTTTGTTATTTTTTATTCGTAACTCTTGAATAACAAAATGATGGATTCTATCATTTTGTTATTCATTCGTTGGGTTTTCGCATTGCGACATAAGTCGCTACTCAGCACCCTACCCCAAAATGACTGTAACTGCTCAGGTCGCCCCTGATTTGTTCGAGTTCAAGGAAAAAACACGTAGTGTGCTCCTGCACTGGAGTATTTTTGACGCAGAAATCGGGCAAATCAGGGGATGACCTGAGTAGTTACCACCACTCAATAACAGACCAAGTATGCATTACCACGCAGGAGCGTGGGAACGAGAAATGCAGCTTTGCCGTGATAGCTGTGGGTTTTGATCGGCTGTTATGGAAAAAACTTAAAGTCTCTACCGCAAAGGCGCAGAGTAACGCTGAGGAAAAGCAAAAGATAAACCACCTTCAATAGAAATAACGAACCAATGGGGTCAAAGCTTTACTTTCTAGGTGTTGTTTTTTCTTTGCGAAGAAGATCGGGAAGAGTTACGCAGTATCCAAACATTGGGCTGCTATATGC
>JAUZQS010000020.1 GCA_030950875.1 Mariprofundaceae bacterium
TGACCGTCACGTAGGGCAAGTTCAGTAATGGCGAGTTTTTTCTTTTGAGTCATTGTAAAGTCCTCTTTCTACGATTCGTATTCTTATAAACCAGCATGTGCAGCAATGGCAATAGCCACGGCGACCGCAATATCTTCACGCGCTTCAAAATCTTTATAATCAAGAAGTTCCGAATAATTTTCTAGAAAACCTGTATCAAATTGGCCGCCGAGAAAAACCTCTGAAGCAGCAATATGGCGATAAAATGGCAGGGTGGTTTTCACGCCACGAATGTCATATTCTTTAAGCGCACGTTGGCAACGCATAACGGTATGTTCCCAATCTGGTGCCCAGATAGTGAGCTTGGCACACATAGAATCATAATGCGGTGGAATTTCATAACCTGGATAAACACAGCCATCGACACGAACACCAGGACCACCCGGTGAATGGTAACGGGTGATGCGACCAGGTGTGGGGAAGAAGCCGTTTTTCGGATCTTCTGCATTGATACGGAATTCAACGGCATGACCTCTAAAGCTAATGTCACTTTGCTCAAATGGCAGTTTATTGCCAGCAGCAATGGAAATTTGTTGGGCAACAATATCGATACCTGTAATGGCTTCGGTAATGGTATGTTCAACTTGCAAGCGTGTATTCATTTCCATGAAGTAAAAATCATGATTTTTATCAACCAGAAACTCAACGGTACCCGCATTAACATAGCCTACAGCTTTGGCTGCTTTAACTGCGGTATCACCCATACGTTGGCGAAGGTCATCATTGATATAGTTTGATGGTGCAATTTCTATCAATTTTTGATTGCGGCGCTGAATAGAGCAGTCGCGTTCATATAAATGCACACAATTGCCATGTGAGTCGGCTAAAATTTGGAATTCAATATGACGTGGATCAACAATGCATTTTTCCATAAATAATTCGCCATTGCCGAATGCGGCAGTAGCTTCACGGGTGGTAAGATCATAATTTTCAACAACTTCCGCATCAGAGTTGCAGCGACGAATACCACGTCCACCACCACCGGCGGAAGCTTTAAGCATGACTGGATAACCCATCGCTTGGGCTGTTTCTACAGCTTCTTCGACACTTACCAAAGATGCTTCAGTGCCTGGAATACAAGGGATGTTTGCAGCCAACATGGCAGTACGGGCATTGGTTTTACTGCCCATATTCTCAATAGCATCGGGTGAGGGGCCAATATAGGTGATACCTGCATCCAAAATAGCTTGTGCAAATTCGGAGTTTTCCGATAAGAAACCATAGCCTGGGTGAATGGCATCACAGCCAGTTTTAATAGCAATATCAACAATACGGTGAATATTTAGATAACTTTTTACGGGATCTGGGCCAATAAGAATTGCCTGGTCTGCTTTTTTTACATGTAAGGCATGGCTATCGGGTTCGGAATAGATGGCAACCGATTCAATGCCGAGTTCATTACAGGCACGAATCACACGAATGGCACATTCGCCACGGTTGGCAATCAGAATACGTTTAAACAAATGAATAGCCCTCCTAGTAGAGGCTGCATTGTAGCGAAATTTAATGGGTTCGACAAATGCCAAAACAAAAAAAAGTGGCCCAAAGGCCGCTTTTCTAAAAAAAAGATGTAACTATTCAGCTTACCCCTGATTTTCCCGATGCCTGCGTTAAAAAGTGCTCACTTACAGGCGTAAGCTGCGCTTTTTCGTCTCGCCTAAAAGCGCCTACTGTTGGTGTCATCTGAAAAATCAGAGGTAATCTGAACAGCTACAGACCATTTTATGGATGTGCTGAATAGTTACAAAAAGATAAACCTTTTTTACTTGTAGTAGCTAATCATGCTTTCTAAAGAACGAACACTAATCTTAGAAGCTTGTCCTGCTGAACCAAATGCTTCAAAGCGAGCTTTACAGATGTCTTTCATAGCTTCTTTTGCAGCTTTGTAGAATTTACGTGGGTCAAAGTTTGATGGGTTTTCTTTCAAATGCTTACGAACAGCACCTGTAGAAGCCAGGCGCAAATCGGTATCGATATTTACTTTGCGAACACCAGACTTGATACCTTTCACGATTTCTTCAACTGGCACACCATAAGTTTCGGCGATTTCTCCACCAAACTCATTGATAACTGTCAACCATTCTTGAGGCACAGAAGATGAGCCGTGCATCACCAAATGCGTGTTTGGCAAAGCAGCATGAATTTCTTCAATGCGGTCAATACGCAACACTTCACCTGTTGGTGGTTTGGTGAATTTATAAGCACCGTGAGAAGTGCCGATAGCGATAGCCAATGCATCAACGTTGGTTGCTTTAACAAAATCAACCGCTTCATCAACACCTGTTAGCAACATCTCAAGATCAAGCTTGCCTTCAGCGCCATGGCCATCTTCTTCGCCCATCATGCCAGTTTCCAAAGAACCAAGGCAACCCAACTCGCCTTCAACAGAAACGCCGCCAGCATGTGCCATATCAACCACAGTTTTAGTTACGTTAACATTGTATTCAAAAGAACCCGGTGTTTTGCAATCGGCTTCCAAAGAACCATCCATCATTACTGATGAAAAACCAGACTGGATTGAACGCAAACATACAGCCGGCTCAGAACCGTGATCCTGATGCATTACAACTGGGATATGTGGATACTGTTCAACTGCTGCTGCAATCATGTGACGTAAGAAAGCTTCGCCTGCATAACCACGTGCGCCAGCAGAACCTTGCATGATCACAGGTGAATTTACTTCGTTTGCAGCTTCCATGATTGCATGGACTTGCTCCATGTTGTTTACATTGAATGCCGGCATGCCATAGCTTTCTTCAGCTGCATGATCCAGTAATTGACGTAATGAAATTAGTGCCATTGTCGTTCTCCTTTTATTTTGTTCCTTTAAAAATTAATCAACACTTACGATTTTCATCGCATTGGTGCCGCCAGACTCACCCATGGGGGTGCCAAAAGTCATGATGATCAGATCACCTTTATTTGCCAAACCATCGTTAAGCATTTTTTGTTTCATGTCGAGGGTCGCCTTAGGTGCTTCCGTCGCTGTATATGTAACAGGCATGCATAATGGGATAACATTACGAAATAGGGTAACACGTCCCAATGTGCGGGGTTCGGTGGTAAGTGCATAAATCGGCACATCACCCAAATGACGCGACATATACAAAACGGTATTACCACTATGTGTAAATGCAGCAATCGCCTTAATCGGCATCGAACGCGCTACTTCCATAGCTTGATGAGCAATACACTCATCCACTGAAAGTGGTGGAAAGCGAGGGTCACGTGTTTGCTTGGAAGGCATTACACGTTGTTTTTCTGTTTCAAGGCATGTGCGATGCATGGCTTCCACAGCCTCCACAGGATAATTACCAGCAGCTGACTCACCCGAAAGCATGACGGCATCGGTACCATCTAATACAGCATTGGCACAGTCATTCACTTCCGCACGTGTTGGAATCGGATTTTCA
>JAUZQS010000200.1 GCA_030950875.1 Mariprofundaceae bacterium
ATGGGGCATAAGGTTACCACTGCGGACAGTGCTGAAAGCGCTTTCTCGATTTATCAGTCATCCTTAGAAAAGAAAAGTGAAAAAATCGACTTAATTGCAAGCGATTTTCGTATGGATGGCATGGATGGCGTCGATTTGTGCAAGCTTATTCGAAACCATGATGCTGACTTGCCAATTCTCATGATTACCGCCTACGGTGATGCTGAAAAACTTCAACAAAATCAAAATATTCAAATTGATATACTTAGCAAACCGACATCCTATAAGAAACTCGAAGCACTGATTATTAAACTTCAACAACGTTAAGCCAAGATCCGACATTGATATTGGAGTTAATTACTTTCTTTACCAATCAACTCTCTTGCAGAAAACAATGGGTACAATGCATCTGAAAAATAAAGTCCTTGCGCGGGTGCTGTTGCTGCTCCAATCACGCGGTTTCTTTGCTGCATAAGCTCTGGAATATAATCTGCTTGCCACTTCCCGATACCAACCTGCACTAAATTACCCACAATATTCCGCACCATATGATATAAAAATCCATCAGCATGAATATCAATGGTAACTTCCCATCCCTGCTGTCTCACAGCCAAATAACGAACCTCACGAACGGCGCTGTGTGACTGGCAGCGTGTTGCCTGAAACGTTCCAAAATCATGTTTTCCGACCATATAATCGGCTGCTTGCTGCATGGCTTTTACATCTAAGGCTCGAGGCATCCACCAGTGCCTCCATTCAGCTAAGGCTGAAGGTGTTGAGCGGTTCCATATTTGATAGCGGTAGCGCCTTTCTGTACATGAAAAACGCGCATGAAAATCATCTTTAACAGCACATACACCGATCACCACAACACCCGTAGAAAGAAACTGATTCACCCCTTGTGTATATGCACGTGCAGAGCGCTGCCAACGTGATTTTGACACATCAGCATGCACCAACATTGCTTCTGCATGAACGCCTGCATCGGTGCGGCCAGAAGCCACCGTCAAGCATGGTCTCCCTTCCATTTTACTGAGTGCCCTCTCTAGCACCTCTTGTACGGTGATCGCATTATCCTGACGCTGCCAACCATGAAAAGATCGCCCATCAAACTCAACAACCATGGCAATACGTTGTATATCTGTGCCTGTATCTAATTCCATAAATAACGCACCCCAAATTCAAGTACGCCATATGCTATGAGTAAGCACCCCATATAACCCAAATGACTATTATCTAGCTTCTTTTGGACTGCCAAAGCTGTTATTTTAGGACTATCCCATAAAGTCCACACATATTCAGCACGCTTCCGAGAATCTTTTTCCATAGCAATGATTAATTCAGTCATATAGTTCGCTAAATTCTTTATTTTGTTAGGATCTAAACACCATGCTCGATACGTCCGCCTTACCAACATCGGCACACGCCGTAACATGACTGGCATTAAGCGTAAATAGGGCGTCAGATGGCGCTGCAATCCACTCACCTTCGCAGTAGCCTGCAACCAAGCTTGCATAGGCAATAAACGCCCTAACAATAATGCACAAACAACCATTTCACATAGCTTTAAACCTAAATAAAAAGCCAATTTTATACCTTCATAACTTATAGGTAGCGCAAAACCCACCCAAACGATTTCGCCTGGTGTGAAGAATACATGAAAAATAATCATTGGAATAAGCAGCCAACGTAATATGCGCCAGCTTTTAATTAAGTTAGAGTAAACCTTGTGAAAGTTTTCTTCCAACAGCAACATCAAGAAAAAAAATAATAACAGATGCGCCAAAGACCAAACCCAAGCATGCTTTATAAGCACCATTGTGATTAATAAGCCAGCGAGCAACCACCTCATATAGATAACCCTAGCACACTTCTACCTTCCAAAAAAAATGGGCAGTTAAACTACCCATTTTCCATTCAAACATTTCTCTACAACTTCAGAATATTATTTCTTGTCTTTATCATCACTAGAAAAAGTATCTAAATCACTCAAAAGATTATCGAGCTCCAAATCTGCATCAAAGTCATCTTTTTTCTTATCGCCAGACTCTGGCTCATCATCGTCAACTGGCTCTAAAGAAACATTTAGCTCACTTTCATTAACATCCAAATCAATCAATGTCGACTGGATCGTACTGGTAAAATCGTCGGCATCCCCATCATCAGGTGTTGCATCCAAATCAACATTTAAGTCATCCAAGCTAAATGATATACTGGACAGTTCATCTTCAATGCTAGCTGTAGGTTCGTCCTTTCCATCATCCAATGAAGATTTAGCCTCCTCAGTTACACTTGGCGATTCTTCCTCACCGATACCTTCCAAAGATGACAAATCAATATCAAGCCCCTCTTCTAAATCGCTTTCATCTAAATCTACAACGGCTTTATCTGAGCTAGTATCTATTTCAGTAAGATTATCATGGTTTGATCCACTTTCTCCACCGATATCTTCACCCGCTGTAAGCACAGAGGTGTCTTTTGACCAATCCATCACAACGGTGCTATCCAAATCTGCCTCTTCTAAAGTGGAAGCCACACTTGGTTCTTCATTACTTTGTGCCCCAAAATCAGGTATTTCTAGATCAGATAGGTTTAAATTATCCAGGCTATCGCCCAAATCAA
>JAUZQS010000201.1 GCA_030950875.1 Mariprofundaceae bacterium
GCGGCAAAGATGTAGCCTCTGCTCCATGGTATAGTCTTGGCTTAGAATATGAGGGCAGAGAGGGTGATCGAATCAATGATCATCATTTGAGCCTTGAAGAGAAACACCTGCCCCAACTGGAGAGTGATTCATGAATAAAAAACATACCAAGGCACAATTTTGGAAATGTGCATTGCAGGTCAATCCGTACAGTTATATTACATATCGTGGTACAGATCATGGAATGTCTGAGAATGAATACAACGATGCGCTGTTGAAAGTGTGTATAGAAGAAAATATCAAAGTATTAGGCGTTGCTGATCACGGCAGAGTTGATGGTATTGATGCGATTCGTGGTTTGATGAATAAAAATGATATTCTGGTGTTCCCAGGGTTTGAAATATCCTCCAGCGAGAAGGTTCATTTTGTCTGTTTGTTTGCTGAGGACACCTCTAAAGATACGCTTCATCGATATTTAGGAAATCTGGACTTGTTAGATCTGAAAGATGGCATTCGGCCATCGCGCTTGAGTGCTGAGGCATTAATAAAAAAAGTCGAAGAAGATTTAAATGGTTTTTTGTATGCTGCACACAGTACGGGTGATAGTGGTATTCTCAAACAAAGATGCAATCATGTCTGGAAAACTCCGTTGTTGAAGGCTGCTCAAATTCCTGCAAGCGTAGAAGATTTAAAAAGTGTTGAAGGTGACTTTTATCGAAAAGTTATCCTCAATCAAGAGTCAGTGTACAAGCGCGAAATTTCTATAGCTGTCATCAACGCCAAAGATGTGGAAGCGCCAGAGACATTGAAGTCTCCCACAGCATCTTGCCTGATAAAGATGACAAACCCTGGTTTTGAATCGTTTAAGTTGGCTTTCCAGGATCCTGAATCTCGGGTTCGGCTAAACAGCGATGTTGTCGAAAAATATTATTCTCGGATTGAATCTATGCGTGTGACAGGTGGCTATCTTGATGGTATCTATATTGAGTTCTCAAAGCATCTGAATTCAGTGATTGGTGGGCGCGGAACGGGAAAATCAACCTTGCTTGAATGTATCCGTTATACATTGGAACTAAAGCCCATTAGTGCCAATGCTTTGAAGCAACATAATGATATTATTAAAGAGAATTTAGGAAAATCCAAAGCTAGAGTAGAGTTAACGATCCGTTCATCAAAAATGAACGGCAAGAAGTTCACCATTGCCAGACGATATGGTGAAAGCCCTAGTGTAAAAGATGAACATGGTAGTATTTCACCTTTCGCACCTGCTGACTTAATGCCTGATATTGAGATATATGGGCAAAATGAAATTTATGAAATTGCCCAGGATGCGGGTTCTCAACGTAAGTTATTGACCAGGTTCCTTGAGGCGGGACAAACCGATAGTGAAGGAAAAATCAAAGATATCCTAAAACTGCTTGCTGATAATAGGTCAAAACTTGCAGGGGCATTAAGCAATATTGCTTCCACTGAAGATGACCTGGCACGTTTGCCTAAACTGGAAGAGCAAGTTAACCAGTTTAAATCACTTGGTCTTGAAGATAAACTCAAGGTTATTCCAATATTAGAAATAGAAAAACGACTGCTTAAACGCTCATCAGATGATGAGTTGAATAACCTTGAGCAAGCATTTTTAGCTATTCATGATGTATTGCCAGATACAGCTTTTCTTAGTGATAAAGCGCTGGAAAACCTTGCGCACGCGGATGCGTTGAGGAAAATAAGAACTCAACTAGATAAACTAAAAGTTAATACTGAAGCCGTTTTATCGCAATGGCAGGAACAGTTTTCGGCATCAAAAACTATTATCAATAGTTTAGCTGAAGAAGTAAATAGGGGTATAGAATATGAAGAGGAGAAACTAGAGGGAACTTATAAAGAATTACCGTCTAGTGAAGGCAAGAGTGGTAGAGAAATTGGTTTGGAATTTCAGCGACTTCTGAAAGATATTGAGAAAATAAAGCCCAAACAAACCCTGGCTGCAAATCAGCAGGCTGTTGTTAAAGCACTTGAGCTTAAACGTAAGCATTTATTGGTTGAGCTATCAGAATATCAGGTTGCACGATCTTCACAGTTTGAACGTTCGCTTAAAAAATTAAATCAGAAACTGAAAGGCAAGTTAAAACTTACAGTTAAACCTGAATCTGATCGATTACCTATTATTGAATTTCTAATGAAATGTAATTTGGATGGTGTGGGAGACAAAAGACTATCCTGGATAAGAGCACAGGATGATTTTTCTACTGTAAAACTTGCTGAGTTGATACGGTCTGGGGCAGATGCTTTGGTTGCGTGTCACTGGGGCATTACGCCTACAGTGGCAAATGCGCTGGCTAAATTGACCCATACACAGATTTTGCAGGTAGAAGAACTGGAATTACCTGATGTGATTCGTATTGAGTTAAATATTGCCCATGAGGGAACGGAGATATTCAGACTTTTGGATAGGCTATCAACAGGTCAACAGTGTACAGCTATCTTGCATCTTCTATTACTTCAAAACAAAGACCCCTTAATCATGGATCAACCTGAGGATAACTTAGATAATGCCTTTATTGCTGATCGTATTGTTGCAGAGCTACGCACTGCCAAAATCAGTCGTCAATTTATCTTTGCAACACATAATGCAAATATACCTGTTTTTGGTGATGCAGAGTGGATTGGTGTCTTTGATTCATTTGAAGGGCAGGCAAGGATGCCAAATGAAGCACAAGGTGCTATTGATGTACCAAGGGTTCGTGATATGGCTGCAAATATTCTTGAAGGTGGAAAGACAGCCTTCAATCAGCGTAAAGTAAAATACGGATATTGAGGTGTATTGTGCTTAAAATAGAATTATTAGAAATTATTACAAACGGGGAGAATTCGGGTGTTGAATTCAAACGAGATGATATCCGACCGGAACAATTAGCTAAAGAAATTGTTGCAATGGCAAACTTTCAGGGTGGTCGGGTAATCCTTGGTGTGGAGAATGATGGAACTATTCCAGGCCTTCAGAGGGAAAATCCAGAGGAATGGGTGATGAATGTAATGCGCGATAAAATTCATCCATTGGTACTTCCTTTTTATGAAAAAATAAAAATAGATGATAATGTTTTTGTTGCAGTTATCACCTTTCCGCAGGGAGTTTCTAAGCCTTATGTATTGAGAAATCGTGGCGAAGAAAAGATATATATCCGTGTTGGAACTACATCACAATTAGCCACACGAGAGCAACAAATGCGTTTGTTTGAAGTTGGTGGAATGTTACATACTGAGGTGTTGCCTGTCGCGAGAACTAATTCTGGTTGCCTTGATAAAGCACGATTGGAAAACTATCTGAGCGAGATCATGCATGATCCAGAAATCCCTGGAACGGATGATGAGTGGGAAAACCGATTGGCTGGCTTAGGTTTTTTGACGGAGGCTAATGGCTTATGCACCGTTGCTGGGTTACTCCTTTTTGGCAAAAATCCAAGGCAATTTCTTAAGCAGGCTGGCCTTCGAGTCTTTGCTTTTGATGGTGTGGATAAAGAATACATGGCGAAGCTAGACTTAATCATAGATGCACCTCTGGTTGGTCGCTGGGATACAACCGAAGCTGGCAGGCAATTGATGGATGATGGTCTTATCGAAAAGTTTATTGATCAGATTAAGCCCTTTATTTCACAGGAGCCAGATGAAGTTGATGCAAATTTCAGACGAGAATTAGAATGGATTTATCCCCTTGATGCTGTCAGAGAAGTACTTGTTAATGCACTTGCACATAGAGACTGGACTCGTTTTGTCGATATTGAAGTAGGGGTTTACTCAGATCGAATGGAGGTGATTAGTCCAGGTGCACTACAAAATTCTATGACGATTGAAAAAATGATTTTAGGGCAGCGTTCACCAAGAAACCCTATTATTATGGAGGTATTGCGCGATTATGGATATGTAGATTCAAGAGGGATGGGGGTTCGCACAAAAATAATCCCTTTAATGAAAAGCATCAACCAAACAGAGCCAATATTTGAGGTGACCGAAGATTATCTTAAGACCACGTTACTAAGAAAACCAAAAGTCTAAAACCCTTGATTAGGAAATATTATGAGATATTGAGATAGTTACCCTGGGTTAAATCGGCAGATTTATGCAGGTAATTCAAAATGCTTTTCGAATCTCGAAGAGCCTTGTTGATATCTGATCGAGTAACATCGGGCTTTTCATAGTCAGATTTTTGTCTTAACATTTTTAGGGCGTATAACTTATTTCCGGTCATTAAATTTTTCGATTTTAGCGCATTAATAACACCATCATGACCACCCAGTGTTTGGGCACCAGTAACATCACTCGAATTAAGAAGTGCGGCATAGTATGCTCGGCTGATAATGGTTCTTGCTACAGATTGCTGAAACCCAGTGTTTGGAAGCTTTGTGTTCAGCCAACTTGAAAACTCATAAAACTCAGTTGGATTGAATGGCATGGGAAGCTTAATAGAAGGACAGAACTACATTTTCTAGCCCATGTTCCAAGTGGTGTATTTCAATCAAATTGAAGAGTTTTTCTTCTGCTGAAAATAACGCTTCGTCATCTTCGATACCCGTATGAACTTCTACAGTTAGAACCTGCTTGTTTGCTTCTCTATCTAAATTTACTTCAAGCTTGCTATGCAGATTATCGCCAAAAATAGAACTCGATATAGAGGGCCATGCCGCCAATAGGCTAGTGGCATGCTGGTGATCTTTCAAAAAGTTGAAAACATCTCTTTTTGTTGAAACTAAATCGAATTGATACACTGCAAAGGCGAGCTTTTCTTGCGCTTGCGCGGCAATGCTGGCGACAGGCGGATTTGTCGGAGTGGTAGAGGCTATTCCAACCCCCGGAGTTCTCGCGATGCCAAAAGCAGCTACTGTTGATCGGAGAACGGGTTTCACGGAGTGAGCTAACCAGCTCTTCTGGGTATTAATATCAGTATTCTCACAGCCTAATATTTGCTGATGAAGAAGCGGGTTATATGCGCTATCGGTACTGGAACGATACATGAACTCTGTTGTCATAACCCAATCTTCTCCTTTTGATTGTCGCTGAGCAGTTCCCGAACGACTTCTTTGTTTTTGTTGTGCAGCGCTTCGAATACATCGGCTAGTTCGCTTTCTAAATGAGTAACACTTTTCCCAGAATTAAAAATCATCTGAGTGTTGTGGTCTATAATCGTAGATATACCATCGGGTGAATCAGTAGTGCTAAGATTAAGCACGTTCAAGCACCTCTGGTCTTGCCCTAATTGCTCAAACCAACCTTGATGAACATGCCATAGGCTTCCTGATTCGAGAGCCTGTTTGGTTAGAAATCTCGATTCAGAATTTAAAACACCAGAAATATGATATGCCTCTGCACTATCCATGAATCTATCAACTGTTTGCAATGCCACCAATGCAACAGGGTTGTCTTGTTCTACGGATGAAACCATTTTCAGCAGGTGGTTTATAGCTTTTTCAGACTCAGTTTTCCATCGGTCATAATGAAAACAGGTTGCGATAATACTGTTACCTTGAGCTCTAAGTTGCCACTCAGGTTGGCCATTCTCTCTGGTCTTTTGCATCACGATACCATTCAAATGTTCAGATTGTTCGACAGGTTTTTCATCTGTAACTTTAATCTCTACATTCATTGTGCGATTAAAGTTCGGGAACTCTTCAGAAAAAGTATCTTGGAGGCCTAAAAAATTTTCACCCGTTACTGGGCTAAATGGCTGTTCAAATGCAATGACAAATGCCATCAATTCAATAGCGTTCTTTTTATTAATTGGTGTGCTCACTATCAACCCCTGCGAACTAGATACCCTTCCGTTGCCTAGCACACCTTAATCACGTTTAGGTGGCAATTGCACTAGATGTCCGAGATTATAGCTTAGTTATATGCATAGTCATCTATTAACCATTTATTTGCACTGCAACATAGCCAGTGTTATAGTGCGTTTTATTAGTTATAAATAGCGGGTAGGTTATGGATCTCCTAATATCGAAGTTAGAAGCGTACTTGCATGATGCCCTAGGAATCAGCGTGTCTGCTACGACATGGAAAGGCGTGCTCAGCATGCCACTTTTTTTGCGGGAGCAATATCGATTCTATCAGGTTGATATGCTGGCTACATCTTGTCTGCTGATGATTGCAGATACTGAAGAATATCTGACACCAGCAACGGTGCTGAAGCAGTGGAAAGCCGTTGGGGAACACTGCTATGAGGATGATGTTATCTATGTGACGCAAGCATGTTCATCCTATAATCGTAAGCGGCTTGTTGAGCATAAAGTGCCCTTTATCGTGCCTGGCAA
>JAUZQS010000202.1 GCA_030950875.1 Mariprofundaceae bacterium
TCTCGATCAGGATGTTGAGTTATGGTTTGCAGAGAAGGCAAAATCACGGGGTGTTGAACTGCATGACTTGGTTAATAAAATGTTGCGTAAAGACATTTCTCTCATTCAGGAAGTAACAGGTAGAAGCTAATGTATCGGGGTCTGGCATGAGTTGTTGCGTTGTTTTCTTGTTCCCATGATTTGATTGGCTCACCAGCCAAGGCACTGGGCTGCCTCGAGGTGGTCGAAGTGTAGGGACGAGGAAATGGGGTCTCCGTTTGATTGAGTCTTCTACTTCATAGTGATGAGCCATTGCCTGTTGAAAAGGGTTTTCTTGACGCGCAATTATTATGCGTATATATTATGCGCATAAAGGTATGATGGAGCTCGTTTATGCAACATGTTTACAATATCCAAGCACAAAAAAGAGCAGCTAATTTAAGCATCAATAGTGATTTGCTGAACCAAGCAAAAGTATTGAAAATCAATCTTTCCGCTACATTAGAGCAATCTTTGGCAGAGGAGCTTCGTAAGCGTAAAGAAGTATCTTGGCGAACAGAAAATAAGCAAGCGATTGACGAGTATAATCAACGAATTGACAAGCGTGGACTTTTTTCTGATGGCTTAAGGGTTTTTTAGTGCCGCAATTCGATGTATATACAAATCCAAATCCTGATTCACAACAGAAAATTCCTTATTTTGTTGATATTCAGGCTGATTTATTAGACAACTTGGCAACACGGGTTGTTGTGCCTTTATATCAGCAAGGCAATATCGTGAACTTGCTGCAACAGCTAAATCCTACCGTTACTATTGAAAACGAATTATTTATTTTATCCATTGCGGAGCTTGCGGCAATTCCTTTCACTTATTTGGGAACGCCGATAAGCAATATTCAAGATGAGCGTGAAGCAATTGTAGCTGCTGTTGATTTACTGATTACAGGTATTTAACCCGTATTATTCATAAATGCTGCCGCACCCTTGCTTGCCATCATTAAATTCAGAGTTTAATTGTTTTGAGATGATGGAAAGAATGG
Organism: Mariprofundaceae bacterium; assembly: GCA_030950875.1. Classification (GTDB taxonomy): domain Bacteria; phylum Pseudomonadota; class Zetaproteobacteria; order Mariprofundales; family Mariprofundaceae. The sequence goes on from JAUZQS010000202.1 coordinate 1,019, forward strand.
GGTTTATACCCTAAATACTCTTGCAAATCAGTCTATTTCGGCCTTGTTTTTTTGCTTCAAAACGAGCGCTATCAGCGGCGCGAATTAAATCACGGGCTTTGTGTTTGAGCATGGGTGATGTTGTGGCGAGCCCCAATGATAATGTAAGGCACGATTTGGTTTCAGAGTGCTTATGGGGGATATTTAAATCAATAACAGCCTTACGCAGTCTCTCTGCGATATAAATACCGCCTTTGGCTGTTGTAGTGGGTAATAATATAATAAATTCCTCGCCACAGTAGCGAGCACAGAAATCGGTAGGGCGTTGTAATACTTCTTGCATGGTCTGAGAAATTATTTTTAGACATCGGTCACCTTGCTGATAGCCGTAATGATCATTGTATGCTTTGAAGTGATCAATATTGGCGATCAATACGGATAATGGCTCGGTTTCACGTAGGGCACGGCTCCATTCGCGTTCATAGTGTTGAGCAAAAGTTTGGCGATTGGCAATACCAGTCAAAACATCCAAGGATGTGCTTTTATCTAACATTGTTTGGCATACTTGTAGTTTGTCATTTGTTTTTGCAAGGCTGTTTTTAATATCAAGATACTGAATATTTTTTAGATACGTTGCGCTTTGTAGGCGGATGCGTGCCAGTAATTCCTGTTTTCCCACTGTTAGCTCAATATAATCATTGCAACCACGGAAAAATGCATAATTACGAATAGGTTTCGGGCTATTATTTGATTCAATCATGATTACTGGAATAGCAGATAATAAAGCATGTGTTTTGTACGTGCGTAATAAGTCCAAGCTGTGTGTACCTTGCAGGCTTTGTAAGATCACTGTTGGTTTCAGTTTCTTAATCATGCTGATAGCTAATTCTTCATCACTACAGATATGACAGTGCATATCTGTAGTAGATTGAATCGTATGCAAGATATGTTGTTGATGCTTTATGGGTGAGCTGCTTGCCTTAGTAATCCAAAGTATAGTGGCTGACATATAGACTTATAATGCTATATCAGACATTAAAACGGAAATGCAGCACATCGCCATCTTGGACAATATACTCTTTGCCTTCCAAGCGCATTTTCCCAGCTTCTTTGGACTTAGCTTCGCCACCGAGGCCTACAAAATCTTCATAAGCAATGGTTTCAGCACGAATAAAGCCTTTTTCAAAGTCATTATGGATGACTGCGGCAGCCTTGGGAGCGGTGTCGCCAATATGAATCGTCCAAGCCCGGACTTCTTTTACACCAGCCGTGAAGTAAGTAATGAGATTCAGTAAACTATAAGCGGCACGAATGACGGTATTTAAACCGGGTTCTTCCAGTCCAAGGTCAGATAGAAATTCAGTTTTAGATTCATCATCCATTTCTACTAGTTCTGCTTCAATTTGGGCGGAAACGATGGCGACTTCAGCGCCTTCCTCGGCGGCAAAAGCACGTACTTTTTCCACATAAGCATTACCATCGGGTAATGAGCCATCGTCAACATTGGCAATGTATAATACAGGTTTGCCTGTAAGTAGGCAGTAATCTTTGATTTTATCAATATCATCGGCATTTAATACTTGGCGGCGTACGGTAATGCCATCTTCCAAGCCTTTTAGGACACGTTCCTGTACAGTCAGCAAGGCTAAAGCATCCTTATTACCAGACTTGGTTGTTTTAAGGGTTCTTTCGACAGCTTTCTCCATGCTTTCCATGTCTTTGAGCATGAGTTCGGTATCAATCACCTCAATATCAGCCAGTGGGTCAATTGCATTGGCAACATGGGTAATATTTTCATCGTCGAAACAGCGTACGACATGAGCGATAGCTGAGCATTCACGAATATTGGCCAAGAATTTATTTCCTAAGCCTTCACCGCTTGCCGCGCCAGCAACCAAACCAGCAATATCAACAAATTCTACGACGGCATGTTGCATGGCTTGAGGGTTTACAATCTTTGCTAATGCATCCATGCGTGAGTCAGGAACTTTGACGAGCCCTATATTGGGGTCAATGGTACAAAATGGGTAGTTAGCGGCCTCTGCACCACCACCATTTAGGGCATTAAATAAGGTTGATTTTCCGACATTGGGAAGTCCGACGATGCCAATGGAAAGTGCCATGGATGTGTCTCCTGATATGAATAAATATTTATTCTAAGGGTTTTAATTTATTGTGAATTTTATTGGCTGCGGTATCTGTGTTACCTGTAAGGATGTGGCAAAATTCCTCTTCTAATACATGAAAAATACGCGCTTCATCAGCACGATCATCCTCATTGGC
>JAUZQS010000203.1 GCA_030950875.1 Mariprofundaceae bacterium
AAGATACTGAAGTTGCACTGGTTGAGTGTGGCATTAGTGAAGTCGGTGAAATGCAACGCCTTTCCGAAATCGTGCAGCCTGATATTGCCATACTAACAGGCATTACCAGTGCTCATGCCGAGGGGCTGGGTGGATTGGAAGGTGTCGCGAGGGAAAAATCCTTATTACTAACACACTTGTCACCGCAAGGCTGGTGTGCCTTAGGCGAGGGTGTGCGTGAACATTTGCAAAGCATTCAAAATGATAGCATCGAAACCTTTGTGGGCTGGAAACTACAAGGAAAAGAGTTGGTATTAAGCTATCAAGATGAGTCAGCATCCTTAACATTGCCACTTCCTGCACCGCACTGGGGCTGCAACATGGCTTTTGCCGCCTCCATCGTTATACAATATCTACAGCAACAGCAGCGTCATATTCGATTAGCACAGTTAGCTCCTATATTGGCATCTTGGCAACCCGTGCAAGGACGTTTACAAACGATTCCTGGTATCAATAACTGTGTCATTTTAGATGACAGCTACAATGCCAACCCTGTTTCCATGCAAGCTGCACTTTGCACACTCGCAGCCATGCCAAAACGCCGTATTGCTATACTTGGCGATATGGCCGAACTGGGCAGTGATGCAAAACAGGCTCACCAACAGCTAGATGTATCACAGACCGATATACTTATACTGGTTGGCTGCCATATGCATGCACTACATCAACAACACCCGATATCACAATGGTTTGCTACGACTGACTCATTACTTGAATGGTTAAATAAGCACCAGGCCATGTTTAGCACCCAAGATACCATCCTCATCAAAGCATCGCACAGCATGCAGCTTCAGCAGGCTGTTAGCCTGCTTACAGAACAGGAGAATACACATGTTATATAATCTTCTTGTTCCATTAATTGGCGATTACTCATTCCTTAACCTATTTCAGTACATCACTGTCCGAACAGTCGGGGCTTTGGTCACCTCATTGGTAATTTGTTGGCTCGTTGGCCCAGCTTTTATTCGTTGGATGAAAGATGTGCAAGGCAAAGGGCAGCCCATCCGTGATGATGGTCCACAAAGTCACTTGTCCAAGCAAGGTACGCCAACCATGGGTGGTCTACTCATTCTATTTAGCTTAACCATTTCGACATTATTATGGGCTGATTTAAATAATCATTTCATCTGGCTGGCACTCTTAGTGACCTTGGGATATGGGCTTATTGGCGGACTCGATGACTATCTCAAGCTAAGCAAACAAAACAGTAAAGGCTTGGCAGGCCGCTGGAAATTATTGCTACAACTTTTATTTGGTGGCATTGCCGCAGTCGGGCTCATACAAACCACTGCCCCTATTGTTGATATTCCTTTCTTCGCCGTGCAATGGGATATGGGTTACTGGTATATTTTATTTGTTATTTTTGTACTCATTGGCACAGCCAATGCTGTTAACTTAACCGATGGCTTGGATGGTTTGGCTGTTACCCCAACATTTATGACTGCCATGGCTTTGGCCGTCATTGTATATCTTGCTGGCCATACCCAATTCTCGGGTTATCTATTAATCCCTTATGTTCCAGGGGCGGGTGAGTTAACCATTTTTTGCGGTGCCATCATGGGGGCTTGTTTGGGTTTCTTGTGGTTTAACACCTATCCTGCACAAGTTTTTATGGGTGATGTTGGCTCTTTGGCGCTCGGTGGTGCTTTGGGATTTGTAGCCTGCGCCGTACATCAACAGTTCCTATTGGCTATTGCTGGCGGCCTATTTGTGCTGGAAGCTGTGTCTGTCATTGTGCAGGTAGCCAGTTTCAAACTAACAGGAAAACGTGTCTTTCGTATGGCTCCCATCCATCATCATTATGAACTTAAGGGCTGGCCTGAGCCCAAGGTGATTGTGCGTTTCTGGATTATCTCATTTCTATTGGCCTTGGTGGCACTTGCCACCTTGAAGATTCGTTAAAGCGATGATGACAACAACCCTTCAAAAACACGCCATCATAGGTATGGGGAAAACAGGCATCTCTATCGCCCACTTTCTATTGCAACAAGGTATCCCATGTGAAGCCTTTGATGAAAATCTAAACACCCTACCAGAAGGCCTAAACATCACCTTACACTGTGGTGCTCTAAGCAGTAAAGTGCTACAAACTTTTGATTATGTTTGGGTTAGCCCAGGTATTCATTGGGAAACCCAAGTTTTACAAGAAGTACGCCATGCAGGCATTCCTATGCAAGGCGATTTGGCCCTATTTTCAGAGCACTGCCATACGCCGTTGATTGCTATTACAGGCACCAATGGCAAAACAACCACCACGCAAACCATACAAACACTGTTAGAAACACTGCCTGGCGGCTGTGATACAGGTGGTAATATTGGCACGCCAATGCTTGATTTAATTGCTCAAAATACACTTCCTAATCGTATCGCTCTAGAGCTTTCCAGCTTCCAGCTGGAGCGTTGCAATCATATTCATCCTCATTGGGCTGTATTACTTAATGTTCAATCTGATCATGCTGATATGCATGCCAATGAAGAAGCATATTTAGAAGCTAAACTACGTATTTTTGCCCACCAAACTGCCGGTGATACCGCTATGCTGCCCACAGATAAGCGTTGGGATACGTTGAGTGAACAATTATCTGAGCGCGGTGTTCAAGTACATCGTTTTGGGCATCTTAAAGAAGACCATCCTAGCCTTGAAACTCTGGCCGCAGGTATTGTAAGCAATGATAAGCAGAACACCTTATTTTGGCATCAAGATGGGCACCGTCAAAGCCTCAATTGCCAACGTATTCCAACACGTGGTTTGCATCAACACATCAACCTCGCTGTTGCGGCACAGGCAGCCGCTGATTTTGGCGTTTCTAATACAGTGATTCGCGAGGCAATCTCATCATTCCGAGGTCTACCCCATCGCTTACGGCTGATTGGCAATGTTGCTGGTCATGACTGGTTTGATGACTCCAAAGCAACCAACCCATCTGCTGCACAAGCCGCCTTAAGCTCATTTGATCAAAGTATTTGGATTTGTGGAGGCTTGCGTAAAGGTCTCGATTTAATGCCTCTATCAAACATCGTCAGCAAACATGTGTCGCATGCCATTGTTATTGGCAAGGAAAAAGAGGCATATATCGCGTTATTACAAAAAGCAGATATAAATTACAGCATCGCTGACACCGTTGAACGGGCTGTCGTTATGGCCGCCAATGATGCAAACAACTTGCCTGTTTTATTATCTCCTGCAGCGGCCAGTCAAGATCAATTTAGAAATTATGCTGAACGTGGCCATGCCTTTGCTAAGGCAATACAACATTTGGAGAAGCAAGCCTAATGCGTCCGGCTTTTGATTCTATCCTTATCGGCTGCGTTATCGCATTGCTAACGTTAAGTATACTGATGGTTGGTAGTGCCAGCTTAAGTGTCTCTGAAGTACGTTATAATGATGCCTTTCGAATTATACGTCATTGGCTCATTTATATTCCGTTTGGACTGCTGCTTATGTGGGGTGTTTCACGCGTTCACCCATCATGGTGGAAGGCTGCATGTTTACCTTTACTTATCACCTCTTTACTAATCATGGTCGCAGTTCTGATTACAGGGCAAAGTCTGAATGGTGCAACACGCTGGTTCTCATTTTTTGGTCTCAGCCTGCAACCTGTTGAACTACTAAAACCCGCTATTATTTTGTATATGGCATATTACATGGGAACGTTTCCCGATCGTTTGCATCAACTCTCCAGCGGTCTAGCACCGATGCTTCTTATACTTTGCAGCGCCCTAGTATTGCTTATGTTACAACCAGATTTCGGCAATTCCGTTCTGATTTTTATCGTATGTTTCATACTATGGTTTGTGGGTGGCATACCATTCCTCCATTTAGCCGCTATGACATCCGTTTTAATACCCGTTGGCATTATTGCAGTTATCGCCGAGCCATACCGCGTCGAACGATTGTTAAGTTTTACCGACCCATGGGCAGATCAATTTGGCAGCGGCTATCAATTGATTCAATCTATGATTGCCTTTGGTTCAGGCGGGTTAACTGGCTCAGGCCTAGGGCAAGGCATACAAAAGCTTTTTTACCTGCCAGAAGCCTTTACGGATTTTATTGCTGCTGTCATGGGTGAAGAGCTTGGCCTTATTGGTACAGCGGGATTGATTATTATTTTTGGCATCCTAATCATGCGCGGACTACAGCTAGCGATGCGTTGCGAGCAAACCTTTGAACGTTTACTTGCAACGGGTTGCACCCTACTCATTGGCATTAGCTTCTTTATCAATCTTGCCGCCGTCATGGGGATGATTCCAACCAAAGGCATGCCCATCCCGTTTTTCTCTTATGGTGGCAGCGCATTATTTGGAAACTGCATTCTAATGGGATTCTTATTGGGTATTCATAGGCACTTGCCCGTCAAACAAAACAATAGCATCCATCATACAAGCGTATCGGAGGTGATCACATGACCGATACGACACCTCAACTATGCATTGCTGGTGGCGGCACAGGCGGGCATGTGATGCCAGCTTTAGCACTAGCAGATGCTGCACGTGAAAGATGGGGCGAACTACACGTGAGTTTTATTGGTGCAGAACGCGGTCTTGAAGCCAAGTTACTCCCTGAACGTGGTGAAGATGTATTGCTACTTAAAATGCACGCCGTGCAAGGTGTTGGGATCATACGCAAACTCCGCGTGTTGTTATGGGAAATACCACATGCTGTTTATAGCATTTGCCAACATTGGAAAAAACAGCGTCCAGCACTGCTTGTCGGCGTAGGTGGTTATGCCAGCGCTACAGGTGTGATTGCAGCTATCATTAGTCGTATCCCCATCGTTCTTTATGAGCAAAATGCTGTGCCTGGCCTAGTAAATCGCACCTTGGCACATTTTTCAAAACGTATAATGTTGGGTTTTTCAGAGGCTAAAAACCATTTGAAATCCAAGAAAACCGTGCATACAGGCAATATTGTGCGCACTGATATTGCCAGTATCCAATGGCAACAACACACACCGCCATGCCTACTTGTATTGGGTGGCTCGCAAGGCGCTCGCTTTCTCAATCAAACCATCCCACAAGCATGTGCATTGCTGCATGAACAGGGCAAAGTATTTACCGTAATTCATGTTTGTGGTGGCGATGAAAAACAACGCTCCGAAATTGCTAATGCCTACCAACAAGCAGGCATTGCCGCTGAGGTCATGACTTTTTGCTCCAATATGCCTGATTTTTATGGCCGTGGTGATTTGATGATTGCACGCGCTGGTGCCATGACTGTGGCTGAAGCCAGTATCATAGGTTTGCCCTGTATTTTCATTCCATTACCACATGCCGCTGACCAACATCAAACATTCAACGCCCGCAGTTTGAGTGATCAAGGTGCTGCTATTTTGGCAGAGCAGAGCCAGCAAGATGCAAACTCGTTGGCAAAACTGCTTGCTCATCACTTGTTTGATACTACACAGTTGCAAAAGCTGCACCAAGCATGCTACCAATTGGGTGTGCAAGATGCCAAACAGCGGCAACTGGATGTATTGGCCTTATGGTTGAATGAAGCATCATTGGAGGAATCGAGCCTATGAAATCTCGCGTTCAATTGATTCACTTCACAGGTATCGGCGGTATCGGTATGAGCGGTATTGCAGAATTATTGCACAACCAAGGTTTTGCTGTGCAAGGCAGTGATATAGCCGATAGTGCCAATGTTCAACGCCTACGCGACTTAGGCATCCCCGTTGCGATTGGTCATGCTAGAGAGCATATTGGCGATGCTGAAGTGGTCGTGATTACATCCGCTGTCAATGAAGAAAATCCTGAAATTTTAGCTGCACGTGAACGCAAAATACCCGTCATTCCACGCGCTGAAATGTTGGCTGAGTTAATGCGTATGAAGCAGGGAATTGCCATTGCAGGAAGCCACGGAAAAACAACGATTACCTCCATGATTGCCCATGCTATGGAAGTGGCTGGGCTTGATCCTACCTATGTGATTGGTGGCCGTCTCATGGCATCGGGTAGCAATGCTCGCCTTGGCAGTAGCCCGTGGTTAGTCGCTGAAGCAGATGAAAGTGATGGTTCCTTCCTACACCTATCTCCTACCATTACCGTGGTTAGCAATATTGATCCTGAACACCTCGATCATTATGGTGATTTTGATACATTGATGGCTGCTTTTGCTCAATTTGTAAATCAAACGCCATTTTATGGTCGGGTGATTTTACATCAAGAGCACCCGAATGTTGCGCGTCTGCGTGAACATGTGCACAAACCCATTACGACCTATGGCTGTAGCCCTCAGGCAGATATTCACTTAATTCAATCTGTGAGCCATGGTTATGCACAAACATTAACCATTGGTCTACATGATGCCCTATCAAATGAGACCCAAGTACAAGAGCTTTATTTACCCATGCCTGGCCAACACAATGCTGAAAATGCCTTGGCTGCCATTGCAGTCTTGCGTGACTTAGACATCGATTGGAAAACTATTCAACAAGGTTTTAAAAGCTTTGCAGGCATTCAACGCCGCTTTCAGTGTTTCCAAACGAAGAACGGCGTATTGGTCGATGATTATGCACACCATCCCAAAGAGATCTTAGCCACACTGGATGCTGCGCGTACATGCTGGCCAGATCGTCATATCACGGCGATTTTTCAACCACATCGCTACACCCGCACCCGTGATTTAATGGAAGATTTTTCAGGCTGTTTTGAGCTTGCCAATGAGCTTATCTTATTGCCTGTGTATGCCGCCAGTGAAAAGCCTATTAAAGGTGCAACATCGGAAGTTTTACAGCAAAATCTATTGCGTCGTGGCCACCGCCAGGTTTCACTGGCAGATGATTTGGATGCTGCTTTTGTAAGTGCCAAACATGCACTTGATGAAGGACATATCGTACTAATTTTAGGGGCGGGATCTATTGGTTCACTGGCGACACGTTTACGCCAAGCATTTGGAGGGGAAAGCTAATGCCTTGGCAGAAATCACTCCAAGCTCTGGGCGAGCTTAGCCACAGTGAACCTATGGCAAATCACACCACGCTTGCAGTCGGTGGTGCCGCAACGTGGTATTTCAAGCCCCATAATAAAGAGACTTTATCTCAGGCTTTGGCATTAACGCCAAAAAATATCAAGCTTTTGCCATTAGGACGAGGCAGCAATTTACTTGTCCCCGACCATGGCTTTGATGGTATGGTGATTGACTTGGGCATGCTGAACACCATTCAAATCAACGCTCATAGATTAACGGCTCAAGCAGGCAGTCGCATGTCTAAGATTGCACAAACAGCCGCCAATGCAGGGCTTCGCGGACTTGAATTTATGGCAACCGTACCTGGTGATTTGGGCGGCGGCATAGCCATGAATGCTGGAGCTTTCGGAATGCAAGCATCGGATACATGTTTGCAAGCAGAGGTCATGCTTCGCGATGGAAGTGAACAAATATTATCCAAATCTCAATTAAATATGGTTTATCGTCATAGCCAAATCCCCAAGCAGTCAATTATAACGGCTGCCAGCTTTGAACTTCAAACAGCTGACCAACAAGATATTCGCGATGTCATGCGGGATATGCGACACAAGCGCTCGCAAACACAACCATTGGCAATGCCCAACTGTGGCTCTGTATTTAAAAATCCTGAAGGTGATTATGCCGCGCGCTTGATTGAAGCAGTGGGACTGAAAGGAAAGCGTATGGGTGGCGCTCAAATATCTGAAATCCACGCCAACTTTATCGTCAATCATGGCAATGCACATAGTGATGATGTCACTGCATTGATTCAATTAGCGCAACAAAGCGTTTTTGAGAAATTTGCTATCAAACTAGAACCTGAAGTTCGTATATTGGAGGATCTGCAATGAGTAACCCCGTGCAAGCCTCTACTTTTGAGAAAGTCGGCGTCTTAATGGGCGGAACTTCAGCAGAACGTGAAATTTCCCTGCAATCAGGGCATGCGGTATTTGAT
>JAUZQS010000204.1 GCA_030950875.1 Mariprofundaceae bacterium
TCCCTCAACCACCATTTAAAATAGATCTATATCACCCTCATCCATATTTTCTTGAGAAATGGGGTTACTATCTTCTAACTGAAGCGTTTGATGGTATGCTGACATCGCACCATGAATACTAGCAATACCCGCAACATATGCCTCAATCGTAATGCCTGATTGATCCAAATTTGCCAAACCTTCCGTCAATATAGCAATCATACCTGCCATACGTCCCAAGTGTCGATCTGTATGCCCTAGGCTTTGGCTAGAAATATCTTCAAATTGTAAAGCCCGAATGGCTGAACCCAAATGCTTCCGCATATCGGCATTCACTTGATTAACCTGTACGCGAGTATTGGTCACCAGCTCATTAATTTGGAAAAAGTGTTGTAGAATACTTTCCACTTTGTCTTTGGCAGCAAACACTTCAACCATGTCTTTTGATGCAACACTATCAATCAATTGATGGGTTTTCTTGAAGCTAGCCATTGTTTTGATTGTAAATTCGGTTTGAGCATGTTGTTTATCAAGCAATAGCTGACTGAGCTGCCGCATTTTCTCAACATCCACCTGTTCAGCCTTGCCACACTCACATAACTGCACCATCAAAGCTTGCTGCTCCTGATCCAATTCAGCCAAATGCTGCAAATTACCTTGCAGACTATCCATCGCTGTTAAAGCGCGTAAATTGTTTTTACTGCTAAGCAGCAGTGTATCCACTAAGCCCGTCAATATCTCACTGGCATTTTCAGCCTTTTGGAAAATATTGATATCATCTGTCGCTCCAACCACCTCCATCATCATGCCAGTCATAACTTTCATCTGCTGATCCGATGCCTCATGGATTGAACCAAACGCCTCATGCAACGCAGCGATAGCATCTTTAAGTAATGACTCTATCTGATGGGTTTGACCCTGAATGGCATTTATTTCACCCGACATACTCTCTTGCATATTCCGCAATACAGAGGTCATGGACTGTGATAGTGTGGACTCAATATTATCTGACATAATTACCCTCTTCTTCTCTCTTTCAATCCAAATTTTTCAACAATGTCGGCACCACTTTATCCAAAGCTTTCACCTCTTTTGCTGCACCTAACTTATACGCTGCACCAGGCATGCCCCATACAACACTGGTTGCCTCATCTTGTACCACAGTAAAAGCCCCAGCATCCAACATTTCCTTCATGCCTTCAGCGCCATCGGCACCCATACCCGTTAACAACACAGCCAATGCATTCGGCCCAACATTTTGAGCAACAGAGCGAAACATAACATCCACAGAAGGTCTATGACGGTTCACCGGTGGCCCATCATTCAAACGACAAATATAACGAGCCCCATCACGCTTCACCAAAAGGTGCTGCTCTCCTGGAGCAATATAAACGTGTCCAGGGATAATTTGCTCACCATCTTCTGCTAATTTTACTTTCATTTGACAGTTTCGATCCAAGCGCTCTGCATAAGATGCGCTAAATGCAACGGGTAAATGCTGACTAATAACAACAGCTGGAAAGCCTGAAGGCAAAACTTCTAAAACTCTTGCTGTTGCTTCTGTTCCACCCGTGGATGCTCCCAGAGCAACAATTTTTTCTGTTGTTCTAAAATGACCGCGCCCAACTTTTTTAGATAGCACAGCATCAGCAGACTGATTTCCAGGCACATCTACTTGTACTGAACGACGCGACACGGCATGATGTTTTACTGCACTAACTGTTGCACCTGCCGCCATGCGTACCTTGTCTATAATTTCATCTGCATATTTTTCCAAATCACGTCCCAAAGCAGAAGGTTTACTAACAAAATCAATGGCTCCAAGCTCCAATGCATCCAACGTTACATCCGCACCTTTTTGTGTTAACGAAGAGACCATCACCACAGGCATCGGACGCAAGCGCATAAGATTCGATAAAAAAGTTAAACCATCCATGCGAGGCATTTCCACATCCAGCGTCAATACATCCGGATTAAGCTGTTTAATTTTAGTACGTGCTATGATTGGGTCTTGGGCTGTACCCACCACTTCAATGCCCGCCGCTTTTTCAAAAATACTGGTTAGCATCTGGCGTACCAATGCCGAATCATCAATAATTAATACTTTAATCAAAACAAGTCTACCTCGCCACCCACAGGTGCATTTTCAATATGATTGAAATATTTTTCTTCACGTTTAACCAGTGTATCATTGTGCAAACTGGCTAGTTTTTTCATCAAAACACGTCCCGTTTTAGGAAAGTAATATATTTTTCTAGGCTGATCACCATTCAAATCTTGCGATACCACCGACAAACCTTCTTCTTTCAAATAATCCAATACAAAACGTGCATTACAAGCACCAATATCTGACATGCCTTTAATAATACGCCCGCCACCAAACACTTTTACTTCAAGATTCTTTCGCATACCACCGTTCGACAAAATATCATTGATCAAATGCTCCATCGCATAGTTACCAAAGCGGGTGATATTATCCACAACCCCACCACGCCAATTATTTCGATCTCCCTCATGAATAGGCAACATAAAGTGATTCATGCCACCAATACCAAAAACACGATCTCGAACACATGCTGAAACACAAGAGCCTAGTACGGTCACGACTGCTTCCGTGCTACTGGTAACATAATAGTCCCCAGGCAAAAGCTTCGCAGTTTCAATATTATGCTGACTATCGAAGTAGGTATTGATATGTTCAAAACCTGGCAGACGAGAAATTGTTGAGGATGCCACTTAGACCGAAGCCTTGATATAAATAGATTTTCCCGACAATAAAAACCGTGTACTCATATGGTTCATGGCTTCGGAATGGCCTAAAAACAAATGCCCATCTTCACATAACATTTCAGCATAGCGATCCATCAAACCCAGCTTGGTTGGCATATCAAAATAAATAATCACATTGCGGCAAAAAATTATATCAATGGGCCCTTTCATCGGCCAATCCTTCAACAGGTTAAGTTGACGAAAATGAATCAACTCCTGTAATTCAGGTTTCACACGTATTTTCCCTGGTTGACTAGAATTTTTTACAAACCAGCGTTTTACCAAGGCTTTATCCAAATCCTCAACCCGTGAATCATCATAAATACCACACTCGCCATGTGCCA
>JAUZQS010000205.1 GCA_030950875.1 Mariprofundaceae bacterium
AGCGCGCCATGACTTGGCAACGCTGTTTCGCGAATTGCGCTCTCAGGGTATGACCCTGATTGTATCATCTCATATCCTTGCTGAACTTGATGAGTATTCAACCCACATGTTGATGATGAAAGCGGGTAAAATCGTTTCACAGGATATGATTGGTAACGAGGATAAAGCAATATGTGAGATGAGACTCGTCTTGGCAGAGAGTCATGTGAATTTGCAGCATATACTCTCGGCTGTTGAAGGCGTGTCAATATTAGAAGGCGATGAGCATCAGTTATTGTTTCGTTTTTCATCAAGTATCTCAAAACAACATGACCTGCTGAAACATCTCATATCCCAGGGGTTGCCTGTTGCAGCATTTGGGCAAGAAAAGCGTGATATGCATGAAACATACCTTACAAAAATACAGGCGGTCGAGGCATGAGGATTTCAAACCCTGAGTTTCAACGCAATCTGTGGCTGGAAATAACCAGCAATCGATTGATAAGCATGCCATTGATCCTATCAATATTATTCTTCCTTATTTATACCATACATGGGCAAGCGTTTAATCGTGATGTTGCAGGCAATGTTGTGATGATTTATACGATATTGACTATTTTTTGGGGTGTCAACATGGCTTCAGAATCTATTTTTTCTGAACTGCGCAATCACACTTGGGATAATCAGTGCATGTCATCAATGTCTGCTTGGACGTTAGTTTGGGGAAAGTTACTCGGTAGCACCATCTATGTTTGGTATGGTGCATTATTCTGCTTGCTGCTTTACGCCTATTCAGCAGGAGTAGAGCCATTCCAACTGATAAAAAACGTTACTTTGCTTGTGTCTTCTGGTTTATTGGCTCAAGGGTTGGCGATGTTGTTTTCACTTATGTTGATTAGAAAACACGCAAAATCCAATAAAGCGGCAGCATTAAGCTTAACTTTTCTTGTTTCTATGCCCGTTTCAACTGTTCTTTATTTAACGTTAAGCGACTTGGTCGTATCATGGTACGGTTTTTCAATCGCGATTTTTGATATGGCATTATGGTCGGTATTAAGTTTTCTTGGTTGGGTCTGGGTTGCCAATCTACGCTTGATGCGAGCTGAATTGCAGTCCAGCAATAGTATTATTGTATGGTTGTTGTTTGTAATTTATACGATGGTGTATGTTGCTGGTTTCTCTGATCCTGCCTCCACGACAACAGGGGGTGGTGCTTCTTTTTATATTGCGAAGGCGTTTTATATAGCGATCATCTTAACCTACTTTATACTCTTAAGTGAAGCAAAAGCACCGATGAATTATGTGGTTTTACTGAACTACGTCAAAGCCAAAAAGTGGATGGCAATGCAATTTGTTTTACCTTGTTGGGTAGGGGCGCTCATGCTTGCTTGGTTTAGCGCTATCCTCACTCCAATAATAAATCACTCGATTGCTGATATGCTGATGCTTTTGGCTATTTTATTCTTTGTGATGCGAGATATATGCATTGTTTTATACCTTAACTTCAGTGAACATAAAAAACGAGCCGATATCACAGCACTACTATATTTGGCGATTCTGTATGGAATCTTGCCTGCTATATTTTCAATATTGGGCATGGGTTCTTTGAACGCAGTATTTCGCCCTTCGCCGACTGAAAGCAATCTCGTAATCAGTGTTGCTGCAGCCTTGTTGGAATTTATGTTTGTTTTTTGGATGATGAGACAGCGTTGGAAAGCAAACGTTCAAATAAATCCACAAGTCGTTTAAATGTCAATCAACAGACCGTTAAAAAGCTACCCAACGCCGGAACATCGAAATGGCTGATATTTTTGAAAAAATCAAAGCTGTAGCTCCCTTATTTGGTATCATTGATCAGGATTTATCCGGCATCAAAGAAAGCACGCAACGCATTGAAAAAACTACCGAGCGTACAGAAAAGAAGCTGGATGCTGTTGGACAAGATACCAAAGCATTGGCCGCCAATACGAAACGAATAGCAGATAGTATCGGTCTCACATTAAAGGAACTGCTTAAAAGCGGCGGGATTATTCAGCACCCCAACCGTCCGCAAGAATTTTATGCCAATGCCCGAATGTATGAATTACAGGGTGACGCTGCCAATGCTCGACGTTCATACGTGAAATTCATCCAATTTGATACTGATTATCTTGATCCATACTTGCAATATCAAACGTTCCTAAAAGTTCAAAATGGTCTGGAAGGCGCTCGTGAAATATATTTGGAGCTAACTCAATCTTCCACAAGTATGAGCGCCAAATTTTCAAGAACATTACTATTTCCCAGAGTCACTCGAATTAAAAGAATGACTGACTTTATTGCAACATACTCTGAATTTGCCCCTGCTTATCTTATGCTGAGCAAGGAATATTCGGAAGCCCGGTTAGGAGAACAAGCAACGGAAGATAAATTAAACGAGAGCAAGTACCTCAAGCTGTTTATCGAGCAATTTAAAAAAGGACATGTTGTGAAATATTTCCTGGATAGGAAAATAGCTTCCGAATGGCTAGAAGGCAGTAAATCAACGATTGCAAAGCTGGCATTGCTTAATGCTAAAGCCTTAAAGAACCCTATGCCGAATTTCACCATACAAGCTCCCTTATCGCTGCAAGCACCCGATACCGCAAGCTATATGGCTGTACAGATTTTCTATAAAGACCACACAAAATCCAAAGTGTACAAGTTTATGATGGAGAACCCTTCTATACAGGGTGTTCCCATTGAGCAGTAGATGAATCGAACACATGGCTCACATGTTTTACAACATGATAATGATGATGTTCAACTAAAAAAAGGAGAAATTATGAAAAAAATATTTATCGCATCACTTTTGCTTGCCTTTGTAGTACCGGCAGCCAATGCAGCCAGCCTGCAAAACAAAGACAGCAGCTCGTATGATATTCGAGTCAAAGGCAACAGCACCAGTACTGGCTCCATCAATGGTGGCACAATCAAAAACAATATCTGTTCATCTTGTGATATTGAGGTGAAAGGCGTGGGTTCTGTTTCCATCAGTGGATCAGATAAAGCTGTGATCAAAAATGGCAATATTTCAGTCCATTAAGCAAGCAAATAACAGCTATTTAGCACCGTTACAAAATACGATGTGGTTATTTTAGCTGCCATGCATATCGGGTGAATTTGTAGGGTGTTGAATAATTGCAAAAATTATAGGAGATTAAATTATGGGATTAAAAAATATACTAGCTGCAGCATCTGTTGTTTTGTTGTTATGCTCTTTTTCAAGTCAAGCGATAGCCAGTAACAATACGACAAGCTTGGATATCAGTAGCAATAACGAGGCTCTTAAAGATTTCATACCAAGGAGCGTCATCGCTTTTTGGTCTAGCCCGAATACGGGGCGTAAAATACTCAATATCGCTGTAGCTAATTATTATGATATGAAATTTGAGAGCTTTTTTGGTATGCCTACGATGCCTCCCGAAGGAAAATCATATTTTCTGATTCAGTTAATGGGAGAAAAACCGGGCAAAAAGGAATCATCTACTTTCATGCCTGGAACATATACCTTTGCTTTAGATAATAATAATGATGGAGTAATACTTAATCATATTATAGTTATGACCAGCCATAGTAAACCACTGTCATCAGGAAGTATAACAAGTATGGTGGTGACTCAGAGGACTACACTAGCAGGAGAAAAAAGTGTGCAGACGAAGGAATTAAAAGGCTCGATTGAGTTGTTAGAGATTTCTGAATCACATGCAAAAGGAAAGCTGGTCTATGCTGAACCTGGAGCTACGCTGAATCTAGATTTTGATGTGGAAATAGAGTAACTAC
>JAUZQS010000206.1 GCA_030950875.1 Mariprofundaceae bacterium
TTATCCATGCTTAGAAGCTTCTTTTCGGTATCAAAAGGGTCATTGTAAGCAATATCTGGTTCTCGCAAGATGTAAGCATCACTATCTTGCGTAATATTTCGACCCAATGCTTCCACACCCAGTCGATGCTTTATTGCTCCACAAACCCTGCGCTTCCAACACAAACTGCCTCAGACCACTTTCCTTTCCTCTTAAGATCATAGTCCTGCATTGTTGCTTCTACCCCTTCGCGATGTTTTTCACAAGCACTTGATTGTCCTGCATTCCACAAAGATCAATCAAGCGTTCCCTATCAATCAACCGATACCGTAAAGGTGCAGCCTCAATCTCACGATAACCGCAATGAACCCATTTTGACGGGTGATCCACAACGCCTGCCCTTACCACTACATATCAAATGCAAAAGGGGTCTACCATTTGATTTTACAGTTGAATGTTTCATAACGATGAGGTCAGGCATGAGTTATTGAGTTGTTTGGATGGCATAACTGGTCTTGTTTCAACCGCCCTTGCGCCAACTTCACTGGCAATACTTTGATGGTAACTACTCAGATCATCCCCTGATTTGCCCGATTCCTGCGTCAAAAATACTCAAGTGCAGGAGCACACTACGTATTTTCTCCTTGAACTCGAACAAATCAGGGGCAACCAGTTATTTTGGGGTGGGCTGCTGAGTAGCGCCTCACCCCGCTATGCGGCACCCAATCTGAAAACAACAAAATCAAGCACTTACGATTCTGTTATTCAAGAGTTACCGACAATCAATCTATCCACGCTGACCTCCGCGCATCCAAAATACGCTGTCGGTATGGCATAAAGTCAGCCTATTGCTGTACATATTTCTTTAAAGAGCCAATGGGATCAGCTATTTGTTTCGCGGAAACCATCATCAAACACCCGCGTTCTTATCATTTTATTTGTCATCAAGCTTGTCTTTTCTGATACGCATCTTGAAGACCAACGTATATAGAAATCAACACTTCATGTGATGAAAGAATAGCATTGAGTACTTGAACCATAAGTTCTGGCGAATCATCATATTCATGGGAAATAGCATTGCGAATTTCTCTTAATTCCTGCCATTTTTCAGCCGATGCAATCAAATTAAGTTTTTCCAGTTTATTTAGCATATCCAGAAAAGGAACATGCTCCACATCCTCTTGAAGTAGCATAAGCATGGCTTTAAATAAGCGCTGACCCATGGCATCTTGTAGCTTTGCATAACGGAATAAAAACTGGTCGATATGCGTAATATCTTCTTCATTTAATTGAAGATAACTATCTGACTGCAACGGTACAGTATGCTGAATTTTCTGATAGGCCGACATCATCCGAGCTTGGTGAGTATCACATTCGCGAAAAATCCTTTCCAGCTTCTGATTAATTATATTTGACATAACAGAATCCCTGTTTTGTCTATTTCATCTTTTAACGCTTCGGAAGCAAAAGGCGCCAGCACAAGATCAATTTTTTGCTCACCAATCTTGTTTTTTAGCGCCAGTAAAAATTGAATTTTACACGCAAATAAATCTGATATTGGCTCCGTAGTCTGAATAAAAAGATCAATATCGCCACCTTTTTTCTGATCGTCCACCCGACTGCCAAATAATATCACTTTACCATGTAAAAACACCGTCTGAAAGACTTGCTCAATGGCATGAATCTGCGCTTGACTCAATCGCATGTTACCCACTCACCTTTTCAATCAATGGGGTCTGACTCGATTGATTATTGGGTTGATTCAATAATTGAATAGCTTTCTCTTCTAACACCCTTAGCCCCTTTTGAAAGTTAAAATGACTTATTTTGATTTTGCATAAAAAAAATTGTTGGAGTATAGGCGTTAAAATGGTGATTAACATCTCCAACTTTACCTAATCCTCCTACTCATAATGCGTCCAGCATCGCAGTACATGAACACTGTGTTGAGCTATATCAACGGAATAGCCCAAACGGTGTTTAATATTGATTCTTCGTGAATAAAAACCTTTCAAATTTCCAACAAGAGACTCATATCTAGGAGGATTTATAAAGGGGTCTTCCTGCAGTTTTTTTAATAATAACGATATTTTTGATGTCAGGCCTGCCTGTTGAATCTTTTTCAAATCCTTTACTGCTTGCCTGGAAAGAACTACCGACCAACTCAAAGATCCAAATTCTCCAGTGCAGTCCCTTCTGCTACTGGCTCGGCCGCAGCCTGATGAATGGAATCTACAAGACCAGCGAATTGATTGAGATAAAGCGTTTCCTCAACCGCCCTCCAGTCTGCCTCTCCCAGAACTACAAAATCACCACCATGACGGCGTTTTACCCTAAGCACATCATGATTATTGATACACTCATCAACTTTTGCCTTGAGTGTTTGCCTAAATTCATTGGCTGTTGTTTCAAGCATAAGCTGCCTCCATCGATACAGATTCACCTACAGTACTGCTCTCCAGTACTGCAATCAATAAGCAATCAAAGAGGAAAACCAGGGACATATAGTCATCTGCGAACGAATAAGTTCGAACTTGTGCAGCACTACTGCTGCTTCTTGAAAAAAAATGGGGTCAGGCTTTCATAACTTGATATTAGTGGACGAATTAACGATTGTAATTGCACCACTTTTATCTGAGTTAAAGGGATGCAAGTCAGATAAATATCAAGTTATGAAAGCCTGACCCTTACTCCATTGATAGCTGTCACTCATTTAGGATGATTATTCTGCGATGCCAAGAATCTTCACCAACACTTGCAACTTATTTTCATAATGTTTCCAAAGACCAATGGATGCAGATGACATAGGATGTCGCACTTGCATAAAGCTCGCAGTACGAACCGCCCCACCCGTTTCATAAAAGTTTAAACAAGCATCACTCCATGGCAAGCCAGCCGCATCAAGCAAAAGTCGAGTCTGCTGCTCCTGATCCGCAATCAGTGTTTCATAATCCATCTCATACAGCACACCTGCTGGCAACACATTACGCCAATGCTGCATCAACTGCTGGTACATGCGGTAGTAATAACCCATCTGACCAAGGCTCCGACCATAAGCAAACCTTGCTCCCAATATATTATGCTTATAGATAGAGAGGCAAGTATCCAGTGGGTGACGACGAACATGAATAATTCGAGCATTGGGTAGCGCACAATGAATTGCACCAATCAATCTGATATTCGACAATGTTTTGTCCGTATAGTGCGTAACCACTTCTGAGTCGCCTTGTAATAAATCCAAATAGTTACGACCCAGCATCTGCCACTGCTCTGATTGATAAGCCGCCATTGCTTCCACTGTCAGCGGCTCCTCTTTTGAACTGCTAAGAGAAAGTGCCTCTTCGAAAAAATCACACTCCCCACGAGCTGTCACATCTGGATGGGATGATAAAATTTGTTCAACCAGTGTAGAACCACAACGCGGCATACCAACAATAAACAGCGGCGAGCTATCAGCTACTCCCACCTGTTGATTCACTACCGGCGCAGTGTACGCCTGCATCATCATCTGTAGATGAGCCAACTCCTGATCGAGATCATAACGCTCCGTCTGCTCACGCGCGCCATTAGCCTCTTCAAAGCAGCAAAAAGCAGCTTCATACTCCCCTAGATCATCAAGCACCTTACCATAAGCAAAAGCAAGTTTTATACGATCCTCTGATGCCTCTTTTGCATTTTTATACATAGAAGCGATGAGATCGACATCAGCATCATGCTGAGCATATGTTTTCAGTTCGGAAAGCAGCAGCGCTGCATTTGAATCGGCTGGATTTAAGCGCAACGCTTCTTTTACTTCGCACTCACTCTGCTGCTTATCACCATTTTCAGCTAACAACATCGCATAAGAGTAGTGTGCTTCTGCATCATCAGCATCCATGGTGAGCAACTTCTTCACCCAACGTTCAGCCTCAACAACAAACCCAAGCTCATAATTGATACGAAATAGCTTTAGTAATACAGCGCCACTCTGCGGTTGACGTTTATGCGCCGCCTCCATCATTGCCAACGCTTCAGCATAACGGGCTAGTGCAATCAATACTGACACATAGCCCAGTTGAATCTCAAGCTGATATGGTTTCAGTTGCATTGCTAAGCGGTATGATTCTAGCGCCGCTTCTAAATGCCCCTGCATCAAGTAGAGACCTGCCAAATTCATATGAAATTCGCACCGTTTTGGAGCCGCTTTGATCGCCTGTTTAAACAGTTCCATTGCCTGTTTTGGATTCCCCATATGTGTCGCCACAATACCGCAAATACTGGCACTATCTGCATTATCCGGATCCATTTCATTCAAACGACGACAGAGGCTATCACATAGATCATAGTGTTTCTGATTTAGTGCAGCCACCGCCTGATCAACCAAAAGGTTCACCTGCCGCCTCTTATTGTTGGATAGTTTTCTGATTCGTGCCATATCAGAGCAGCCGCTTAAACATGTGCAGCCACCAGATGCTGCACACCTTCACGTCGATTAATGCCGGCTACCATCTGATCACGTTCGACAACCATACAGCATTTTTTATATTTTTTACCGCTATCACACGAGCATGAATCATTGCGTTGAATTTTCAGGGTCACATGGCCTCCCATAACTGCTTAGTGTGCGCTCTAACGATTATAAAATTGCATATCGGAGCGCACTGCAAGTGGACAAGCATAGTAAGTAACGTGGAATTATACCATAATTTTTGCCATTTCAGTGTTCTATCGAAAATTACTGCTGCAGATAGTGAGCTACTGACCTCTGGATCGGACTACAAAAGAAAAATGGGGTTAGCCCTTGAATAGGCTTGTCTAATATACCAAAAAGTCGAATCACTATTTTTAAGAAACCCAGATTTGCCCGATAACTGCGTCAAATATGCTCGAGTGCGGGAGCACACTGCGCATATTTCCCTTGTTCTCGAACAAATTAAGGGCAATCTGAGCAGTTACGGTACCTTTTTCGATGGGGGCTGAGAGTTACCAGCAATCAATAGACTTACCCTCTAAATATTAAAAACAGCCAAAAAATGCTCTGGAAGTTTGTCACGTATGACAGGCCAAGTATGCATGACCACGCAGGAGCGTGGGAACGAGAAAAATAGTATACTGTCCCCGATTTTAATTTTATTTTTAATTCGCGTTTATTCGCGTCCATTCGCGGTTCGTGTTTAATCATCTTTAATCGTTTATCTTACGGTCAATCAGCAAGGCCTCACCATATTCATATTAAACCCTCATCCTAATCAACGCTTATTCCACTGCTCTGATATTGGCGATCATTCCATCATGCAACAGACAGCGAATCTCATAAACGCCCGGCTTGTCGAGTTTGAAGGTGTAGGAAGTACCCGGCTTGTCCACATGATCCTTGAGAGCGATAAAACCGAGCGCA
>JAUZQS010000207.1 GCA_030950875.1 Mariprofundaceae bacterium
TGATTTTATCGCAAAAACATGGTCGAGCACCAGGGTTGGCGGTGATTATTGTTGGTAAGGATCCGGCTTCACATGTGTATGTGAAAAATAAAAAAATTGGCTGTAAACAAGCTGGCATTGTTTCATCTTCGTATGAGCTGGATGCTGATACGACGCAGCAGCACCTTTTGGGATTAATCAGTGAGCTCAATGCGGATCCCAAGGTAGATGGCATTTTGGTGCAGTTGCCAGTGCCCGATCACATTCATTCTGATGCAATTTTAAATGCGATTGACCCGAGTAAGGATGTCGATGGGTTTCACCCCTATAATGTTGGCTGCCTGACTGTTCGCCAACCAACCTTGCGTTCGTGTACGCCTTACGGCTGTATGAAACTATTGGGTGAAACAGGTGAAGATTTGCATGGTAAAGAGGCGGTGATTGTTGGGGCATCGAATATTGTTGGGCGACCGATGGCGATGGAGCTGTTGCTGGCTGGCGCGACAGTTACGGTATGCCATCGTTTTACAAAGAATTTACAAAGCCATATTGAACGCGCCGATATTGTGGTTGCCGCAGCAGGCAAACAGGGTTTGATTCAAGGTGAATGGATTAAAAAAGGCGCCACTGTTATTGATGTGGGGATTCATCGCCGCGAAGATGGTTCGCTAACGGGTGATGTTGATTTTGAAGAAGCTGCCAAACGTGCTGCTTGGATTACACCCGTTCCAGGTGGTGTAGGGCCGATGACCATCACGATGTTATTGGCAAATACCATTCAGGCATTTAAAGCACATGTGGGAGATGAAGGGTGAGTAAACTCTTAAAAACACCTTTGTTTGATGCGCATGTGGCATTGGCTGGGAAAATTGTACCATTTGCAGGTTATGAATTACCCGTACAGTATAAACATGGTGCGTTAAAAGAATATACGGCAGTGCGGGAAGGCGAAGCTGGCATATTTGATATTACGCATATGGGACAAGTGCGCGTTGAAGGGAAAGGCGCGCTGGCTTTTTTGCAGTATGTGACCACCAATGATGTATCCAAGCTAGTGAATGGGCAGGTACAATATTCTGCATTGCTGAATGAGCAGGGCACATTTATTGATGATATCACCACCTACAAAATCAATGATGGCTCGTACTATTTATGTATCAATGCGGCCAATCGTCATAAAGACGTAGCACACTTGCAACAAGAAGCCGCCAGTTTTGATGTTCATGTGATTGATGAGTCAGATGATACGACTTTATTAGCATTGCAAGGGGCTAAAGCCCAAGTAACGCTGCAAAGTTTGACTGAGATAGACTTGGAAAGTATCGCTTATTACAAGTTTTCCAAAGGCAAAATTGGCAATGTTGAAGGCATAATTTCGCGTACTGGTTATACAGGTGAAGATGGTTTTGAGATTTATATTCCCAATACTATTGCCGTGGATGTTTGGAATGGATTGCTTGCAAATGGTGCTGTGCCTATTGGTTTAGCGGCGCGTGATATGTTGCGTACAGAAATGGGTTATGCACTTTATGGGCATGAAATATCAGATCGTGTTACACCTGTGGAAGCCAAATTGATGTGGATTACCAAGCTTGATAAAGGTGATTTTATCGGCAAGGGCGCGGTTGAAATACGCAAAGCTGAAGGTGCGAAGCAGCGCTTGATAGCCCTTAAACTTACAGGGCGTGGAATCCCGCGTGAGCATTATAAAGTATTTGTGAATGGTGCTGAAAGTGGTGAGATTACATCGGGAATGCATTCTCCCATGGCCGGTGGTGTGGCGCTTGCATATGTGAAACCTGAGCATGTTACAGAAGGTGATATCACCGTCGAAATTCGTGGCAAGCAAGTAGCGGCCGAGCGCACGACTTTGCCATTTGTCAGAAGCAATGTTAAAAAATAAGTTTTAGTGGAGAAGAAATATGTCAATTCCTGCGGATTTAAAATATACCAAAGAACACGAATGGGTGCGCATTGAAGGTGATGTGGCGACATTTGGTGTTTCTGATCATGCCCAAGAGGCTTTGGGTGATATTGTATTTGTAGAACTGCCTGAAATCGGGCGTAGCCTAGATGTGGGTGAAGCCTACGCCGTAGTTGAATCGGTCAAGGCGGTGTCTGAAGTTTATGCACCTGTGGCAGGCGAAGTCATTGAGGTGAATGAGCAGCTTGAAGGCGAGCCTGAGAAAGTGAATACCGAACCGTATGGCAATGGTTGGATTGCCAAGGTGAAAATATCAGGTAATTTGGGTGAATTGATGTCCGATGATGAGTATAACACCTTCTTAGAAGAATAGTTACGAATAATTTACCGTAAAAAGCGTAAGGGCATGAGTCCTTTTGTTTTGATGGTTTGTGAGTTAAATATGAGATTTTTACCCCATACAGAGGCAGATCGAGCATCCATGTTGGAAAGCATGGGTATGGATGCCATGTCCGAGTTATTTATAGATATTCCAAGTGGGTTTCACTTGTCGGAAGGCAGCTTGGATTTGCCTGATGCATTATCTGAAGCTGCGATCGTGCGGAAGTTTACACAGGCATCCGAGAAGAACCGCCATGCTGGTAATACACGTTGTTTCTTGGGTGGAGGAACATACCACCATTTTGTTCCTGCTGTGGTGGACTATATCATTTCGCGTGGTGAGTTTTTAACGGCATATACGCCATATCAGCCTGAAATATCGCAGGGAACATTGCAAACGCTGTTTGAATTTCAAACTATGGTGGCGCGCTTAACAGGCATGGATGTGTCCAATGCCTCAATGTATGAAGCTGCAACTGCAACTGCTGAGGCAGCTTTGATGGCTCGCCGTGTAACACGCAAATCACGGGTTGTGATGGCGGGTTCTGTGAATCCACGTTATCGCTTGGTCACGCA
>JAUZQS010000208.1 GCA_030950875.1 Mariprofundaceae bacterium
TACATCACGAATCGAATGCTGACCTGTTAACATCATCACCAAACGATCCACACCAATGCCCACACCCGCTGCAGGTGGCATGGCGAATTCCAACGCACGCAAATAATCTTCATCCACACCCGTTGCTTCAACATCACCCGCAGCTTTCGCTTGGGCTTGCGCAACAAAACGTTGACGCTGATCATCTGGGTCGTTCAATTCCGAAAAACCATTGGCAATTTCACGTCCAGCCACAAACAATTCAAAACGGTCGGTTACAGTATCATCATCATCATTGCGTCTTGCCAAAGGCGATACATCCACTGGGTAATGGGTAATAAACGTAGGTTGCTCTATTTTTGGTTCAACCAAGGTTTCAAACAACTCAAGCAGATAATGCCCCGCTTTCCAAGTTATCAGTGGCTTAACATTCGGTTTTTCCTGCAAACATACCGTTGCCAACAGTGCTTTATCATTGGCATGACCACGCAAGTCGGGGCGACATTCAAACACCGCCTCATCCATACGAATGCGTTTAAATGATTGCCTTAAATCAATGTCTACGCCTTCCCATGTGACTTGCTGAATACCTAAACTATCAGCAATCGAATGAATCAAGCCTTCTGTGGTGTCCATGGCATCATTAAAATCAGCATATGCCTGATAAAATTCCACCATCGTAAACTCAGGGTTATGCGTTGCATCCGAGCCTTCATTTCGAAAATTGCGATTAATTTCAAACACGCGATCAAAGCCACCCACAAGCAAACGCTTCAAATATAGCTCTGGAGCAATACGTAGAAACAACTCCATATCCAAAGCATTATGATGGGTAACAAATGGACGTGCCGCAGCGCCGCCTGCTTGGCTTTGTAGCATCGGCGTTTCCACTTCCATGAAAGCACGATCCTCCAAACCTCGACGCAATAAGGAGACTACTTTTGAACGCGTGCGAAAAATATCACGCGACTCAGGCGTCACCATGAGATCTACATAACGCTGACGATAACGCGTTTCAATATCGCTTAAACCATGCCATTTTTCTGGCAATGGGCGCAAACATTTACTCACCATCTCAATGTGTGAAACCTTGACTGATAACTCGCCTGTTTTGGTGATAAACAATACACCTTTGGCACCAATTAAGTCGCCCAAATCCCACTTTTTCGTTGGATTGTAAATCTCTGCCCCACCCAGCACATCACGATTCAAAAATAACTGCAGTTGTCCATCAGCATCCTGAAACTTCACAAAACTGGACTTCCCCATCACACGATGTGCCATGATGCGTCCAGCAACAGAAACCTCTACAGCCAATTCAGCCAAAGCTTCTTTCTCATATTCACCATATGCTGCATGAATAGATGCAGATGAAGCATCCGTACGCCATGTATTCGGGTAAGCTTGCCCTGCCTCACGCAGCATACTTAGCTTATTGCGGCGAACAGTTATCTGTTCAGATACTTGCTCTGGTGCGGCTACTTGATTTTCTTTTATTGCATTCGTTTTGGAATCAGAATCAACCACGTTTGAATCGCTCATATTCTCTCTATTTTACAAACGACTATTTAGATTTAAATCACTAAAGAAAAAAGCGATTTCAGTTGCTGCATTTTCTTCTGAATCAGAACCATGTACAGCATTGGCATCAATCGAATCAGCATGATCAGCACGAATGCTACCCGCTTCAGCTTCTTTTGGATTAGTAGCGCCCATCAACTGACGGTTCAAGGCTACGGCATTTTTACCTTCCAATACCATGGGTAATACTGGACCTGAACTCATAAATTCACACAAATCTTTATAAAATGGGCGTTCTGCATGTACCGCATAAAAACGCCCAGCTTCTGCTGCGCTCAACTGTCTCATGTCTGTTGCGATAACCGTTAAACCATTTTCTTCAAAACGACGGATAATGTCACCGATCACATTTTTCGCGACTGCGTCCGGCTTGATAATTGAAAGTGTACGTTGAATTGCCATTTTTTCCCCTTTGTATTTACAGCTAAAACTCTTCATTAATAAAAACACGTCAGCAATGACGGCTGCGGCACCCTAGAAGGCTACCTAGCAGGTAGCAAACTTATCGAACAATACTAGACACAATACCGCCACCCAACAGCTCATCCCCCACATAAAAAGCAGCAACTTGCCCAGGCGCAGTCGGCTTTTGCAGCTCATTAAATGTAATCGTTACATCTGTTCCCGTTATTTGTAATTGACAAGCTGCAGGCTTCATCTGGTAACGCACTTTGGAGGTTACTATTTCCGAATGATGCATATCCCTCAACCATGCTACGTTCCCAACATTTACTTCTTGGATCAATGCATCTTTTGGTGGAGCAACCACTACACGGGCTGTCACACCATCAAGTTCAACCACATGCCACGGACCATCTGGAAGCCCTAAACCTTTTCTTTGCCCCAATGTATAATGCGCAATACCCTGATGCCGACCAAGGATACGCCCTTCTCTATCAACAATATCGCCACTACGAAAGCCTGCCTTTGCGCCCTCACGTTTCAAAAATGCAATGCGATCACCGGCTGGAATAAAACAAATATCTTGGCTTTCATGTTTGTGGGCAGTCATCAGATCATAGTGCTGGGCTAAAATACGCGTGCCGTCTTTTTTCAAATGTCCAACGGGAAACAAAACACGCTCCGCCTGTTCACGGCTCGTGGTTGCGAGAAAATAACTTTGATCTTTTTTATCATCGTTACCTTTATATATATGCAAACCAGCCTCATCATCCATCCTCTGCACATAATGCCCAGTCGCCACATATTTGGCTTCCAACTTATCTGCCGCATCCAACAACGCACCAAATTTAACAAACCGGTTGCATCGCTCACAAGGATTCGGCGTACGGCCTGATTCATAATCGGCAATAAACGGATCAATAACATCACGACGAAAATTCTCACGCATATCCATATTATAAAATGGAATACCTACCTGATCACACACCCGCCGCGCATCATACGCATCATCCAACGAGCAGCATGACCCATGCCCTGAAACTTCTTCACGTCGGTATTCCCAAACATTTAAAAATACCCCAAGCACATCAGCCCCAGCTTCTTTTAAAAGAGCTGCAACCACAGAAGAATCAACCCCTCCACTCATAGCTGCAACCACACGCACGCCTTTCAAGTGTGAAAGGTCAGGTTTTAAAGATTGAATATAGTCAAGAGAATGGGATGTCATTGCCCAAAGACTATCGTTTAATCCTTAAAAAACGAGTTTTTACTTGTTTTTAAGCCTTTCTCATAACACCATAAAATATAAGAAACTCTAAGCTAGGAAAAACTTCATCAACACGGTTGACAAGAAAGTCTTACTTCCTATAGTTCGCGTCGTTTAGCGGGTATAGCTCAGTTGGTAGAGCGCAACCTTGCCAAGGTTGAGGTCACCAGTTCGAGCCTGGTTACCCGCTCCAAATCAAGGGGTTCAAGCGTTATTTCACTTGGACCCCTTTTTATTTTATATATCGGCAGGGTGGCCAAGTGGTAAGGCAGAGGTCTGCAAAATCTCTATCGCGAGTTCGATTCTCGCCCCTGCCTCCATATATAAAGAGTTAACCTGAGCTAGAATATTGGCTTATAATAAAGCCGGGATGGCGGAACTGGTAGACGCAAGGGACTTAAAATCCCTCGAAAGCAATTTCGTGCGGGTTCGACTCCCGCTCCCGGCACCACTTATTTATCATATATAACAACACTTTAAAGCTGATTATTATTTTTCAACAGTTCTGAATAGTTCGTAAAGATTCGCCCTAGTTCGGGTTTCAGTGTGGGAGAATTGTGGGCAATGTGGGAAGCGGTTATGATTAATCCACCGAACCTTCGGGTCACCGAACCTTCGGAAACCCCATACTATGGTGTTTCAACCCCCTTATAAACTTAGCAAATAACATTATCTAACACTAAAGTAAACCATAAAAAATTTAACAAACAAAAACCGCCGCTACGCGGCGTTAAAAAGAGCGCCCCTTCGGTTCGGTTAGGGATTTAAAAACTCTTTTTTTACGAAAAATAATCAGTTGCGAATGTTGGTAAATGAGGTAATGCCTGGCCGAGCAAATTATCATCAATTTCTCTGATCTTATTGCACACCCAATCATTACCTATTTCTTCTTCAAATTCCTCGCTCGTCAGGCAACTCCTTCTTTTTATAACTTCTTTCATC
>JAUZQS010000209.1 GCA_030950875.1 Mariprofundaceae bacterium
ATATTGTGCCTGTTGAATTGGCTTTGGTGCAAGCTGCCAACGAATCTGCTTGGGGCACATCCTTTTTTGCCCGCCGAGGGAACAATTATTTCGGCCAATGGTGCTTCCAAAAAGGCTGCGGCATCATACCTAGGCGGCGTAGAGCAAATGCCAAGCATGAAGTCAAATACTTTAATAACGCGGTGGAGTCTGTGCATGCTTACATGAAAAACATCAATACATTAGATTCTTATGCGGCATTGAGAAAGATTCGTCGGCAGTTGCGCTTGCGGCATATTCCTATTTATGCTGAAGTGCTAACGCGAGGCCTGAAAAATTATTCTGAACGGGGTGTGGAGTATTTAAAAATCTTGCGTCATATGATTCGTAGCAATCGAAAACTCATGCTGCAAACCCCGCCTATAACCCGCTAATCGCTCTCAGATGGCCTCCTCGGGCTGCCCTTTAGTCATAACTACTCAGCACAGATTGAGGGAAGCCGCCTTGTGACCGCAGCTCAGGCAGTGGCTTTCAGTGTAATGATTCGCGGCGGCTCTGAATTAATTGATCCACCTTTTCGGCGGACTTAATAATCTCGGCAATATGTTCTTGTTTTGGGATGGATGTTTCAGACATAAGCAACAATTCTGCTGTCATTATGATGCCTGTCAGCGCGTTATTGAGATCATGTGATAAATTACGGCAGAATCCTTCTAAGGTGCTGTTTGTGTCTTGGTCATCAGCATGCAGCAGGCGCATATGGCTTAGGCAGGTGTTGATTTTTAAGTCCAGCAATGCCTTGTTAAATGGCTTGGGGAGAAAATCATTAATGCCTGCTTCGAGATAGCTAGATACTGCATTTAGATCATTGGAGCCAGAGATTAAAATGACCGCAGTATGATTTAGACTATCATCCGCCCGCACAGATTTAAGCACTTCCAGACTACTCACACCAGGCATCATCATATCCAACAATATAATATCCGGTTGATGCTGGCGAAGAACTTGTTGTGCTTCTGTGCTATTGCGGGCTTGCATGGTCACAAACCCCATCTCGTGTAGCATTTTCGCCAGAACATTGCGGACGATATTTTCATCATCAACAATCAGAATGTGCGGTATTTCTTGCATATGAAGATCCTCTTAACCCATGCCGTAACTACTCAGCCCATCCCCTGATTTGCCCGATTTCTGCGTCAAAAACACTTAAGTGCAGGAGCACACTACGTATTTTTCTCGAACTCGAATAAATCAGGGGGTGACCTGAGCAGTTACAGTCATTTTTTGGTGGGGTGCTGAGTAGTTACCCCACCATGCCTTAAATTCCTAATTGGTATTCTAAACATATCATTCACAAACGCCAGCCTCCTAGGAGGCTGGCCGAGAATAGAGGCCGTAGCGAGGGATTCCCATGTTGAGTCATAATCTTCGACTGTTTAAGGCGTATAACAGGGGCTCTTAATTAAAACAAATCGTAATGACTCAGGTCATCCCCTGATTTGCCCGATTTCTGCGTCAAAAACACTCAAGTGCAGGAGCACACTACGTAACTCTCCTTGAACTCGAACAAATCAGGGGCGACCTGAGCAGTTACAGCCATGGTTGGGTGGGGTGCTGAGTAGTTAAAACAAATCAGCAAACGATAATTTTAAACGTGCAACTTCAGCACGAATATGCTCATAAAGGGATGCACTGTCGAGAGGAATAAGCAGGTTATTTTGCACAAAATATAATGTATCGGTCAAACAGGTGCGTTGATGAGATTGCCAGATACCAAGCGGAAGGGAAGATGACCCAGAAGATTGCTCAGGTTGATACAGTTCAGACTGTAAAATCAGATGAGCCGCATGCAAAATCATCATGGCATGTTGTGTCTGTGGAGCAAGTAGATGCGATTGCACCACAGCCGGATGGTGATGTGAGGCAATCATATCTTTGATATGTTTGGGTAGATTCCAATGCAAAGCCAACATCATACCAGCATCAATATGGCTATAACCTAGAATATGATATTCCGCCACCAACGAAGATTCACCTTGGGCAATGCTGTCTTTAAGATCATGCAATTGTGTGTCGGTTGCGATATGCAGGATCACCAGCTTACCAATATCATGCAACATGCCATGCAAGGTCGCAGCACTTCGTGTGGTGAGCGTTGTCGGCTCGGCCAGGATACGTGACAACATGGCAATCGCTTGGCTATGAAACCATACATGTCGGATTTCCTGTTTGCGCTGTGCATCCCCTCCCAAATCAGGTGCCAAGGTTTGAAAAATAATACTACTGGCCTCATTCAGCCCCAAACGGGCAATGGCCAGCGGAATATTATTCACCTCCACACCGCCTGCTGCCATATAGGCGGATGAATTGCATACTTTAAGGATTTTGGCTGTAAGGATTGGATCTTGCGCCACGCATTGTCCCAGATCGCGGATAGAAGCGTCATCGCGCTGTAAAATATTCTGCACCTCATGCCAAATTTCTGGCATCGGTGGGATATCATGAATACAGCCATTCAAATGCGAACATATTTTAGCACCCAATGCTGGGGGATTCTGCAAATCATAACGTTGCGCATCGGCTCTGACTTGGGGACAATGTTTGAGTAAAAAACCCAGTGTTTGTGCCGGATATTCATCGGAGATAGCTACCGGATCAGATGTTTTTGACGGTGGCCGTGTTGATTTACTGTGTTTTTCGTGTTTGGTGGGCTGTTTCAAGCCTTGGCCAAACCATGCTGTAAAAATATTTTTTAACCAACCCATTCGTTCCCCCTGAACCATGTTTCTATGGTAACTACTCAGCTCACTCCCAGTTTTTTCGATAGCTGCGTTGAAAAATGCTCATTTATAGTAGTAAGCTCTGCTTTTTCGCCTTGCTAGGAGGCTGTCCGAGAATAGAAAGACCTACTGCGACCCCCCAATGGCCATGATTTCCGTCTGTTTTCGTTTTGAGACCCTGCTATTCGCCTCAAACAGCCGAAAATCATGACTCAACATGGGAATCCCTCGCGACGGCCTCTATTCTCGGACAGCCTCCTAGCCCGATAAATTGGCTCTACAATCCAAGCGTGCTGTTTACGAAGTGTCAAAAGTGTTTTTGGGTCAACTTTTTCGTAGGTGTTTGTATTATGTTCCATAAATAAACTCCTTGGTTGATGATAAATTTTTTGCTAAGTAGTGCCGAACTATACAGATCTGTCTGTATAGTTAAAGATATTCTTTACCCAAAATCCTCTTGCAAAACTCTGGGTGGATGAGTGGCCTGCCTGTGCGTGAACGCACGCAGACAGGCAATCCCACTTCGAGTGCATTTTCAGGATGGAATGAGTGGCATGGTGGTTCCATGTATCGAAATTCCAGTCTGGAAATGCACCGGAGTGGGGAAGCCAATCGCCGCTCATGAGTTTTGCAAGTGGCTCTTCAGGCTTTATTCTAATACTGCTTGATTAATTTAGGTCACCAAATATTATTTCGAATATATATGGGTGATGACCTCACAAAAAGTCGGCAGCAAGAATTTTAGAATGTCTCCAACCCCCTCAGAAGGCCATGAAGGTCCATTTTGGAAGGAATGTGAGTCTATTTTCTTTCAAATGCTCTTACTTTTTGAAAGGTCATATTTTTTACGAGGTTATCATGAGTGATAAACGTCAAATTATTTTAGATACAGCATCAACTTTATTCCAAGCCTATGGCTATCACGCAGTTGGGATTGACCGTATTATCGCAGAAGCACCTGTAGCCAAAATGACCTTATACAAATACTTTCCATCAAAGGATTTTCTAATCACCTCTGTTTTACACGAACGTAATAAAATTTTTCAGCAATCAATCGTTGAGTTTATAACTCGTTCCAATAATCCAACCGACAAAATTAGATTATTATTTTTATGGCATCATCATTGGTTTCAAGAATCAACATTCAATGGTTGCATGTTCATCAATGCTGTAGCCGAGTTTTCAGAACTCGACCATTCGATTCGACAAGTCTCTATTAAGCACAAAATATTTATCCAAGAACTTATTGAAAGTATTCTCTCAAGATTCCCGGGAAATGTTTCTAATCAACTTGCTGCGCAGATCTTACAGTTACTTGATGGAGCCATCATCGCTGCACAGATTGCTGGTGACAGCCGAGCGGCATTCGTAGCATGGCGTTCCGCCACAGCTATACTTAACCTAAATGGCATTGCAATTGAACTCAATGCATCGCTCGAACATTGAATGTTGGGAGATGGGGTCGTGTGAAGAAACATGAGGGGTCTAACATGAGGGGTCAAAGCTTTACTTTATAGTTTTTAAAGAATCTGGAAGTTGACGATGGCTTACTTCGGGGATTATAACTCTTGCCATACGCACCGTGTCTAAATGATAACGACAAGCTATCGAGCTGCCACTTAAATAGTATACTGTCCCCGATTTCCCTGTCCCCGATTTCCCCTTAAGAGTCATAGGGTCAGCCCTTGTTTGGCGGATTTATAGATATATAGGAACGTCGGGATCAAGTCTAAGGTTGTCTTGTTTCTCTCTTACCTTCATCGAATTGGGAAAGAGAGCTTATCTGAGCCAAGGCGGGACAATTCTGATGAGCACTGAAGGGAGTAGATTCAACATTCAAGATCTGGCACAGAACTCCACTTGCTATTTATACCCATATAGATATAATGCGACTTAATGAGAAGCGAAGAAAAGCCATTATTCTGGGTAGGCTCATCTAAAAAAGAGCTAATGAATTTACCAGAAGCTGTGATTGATACATTTGGGCACGCCCTCGGCTTAGTCCAGATAGGGATGAGATTTCCTGACACAAAGCCATTGAAAGGCCTTGGTGGAGTAGATGAAATCCTAGAAAACTATAAGGGTGATACCTTCAGAGCTGTTTATACAGCAAAGTTTGGTGACAATGTTTATGTTCTCCACTGCTTTCAGAAAAAATCCAGCTCCGGCATAAGCACACCAAAGCCTGATATGGAAATCATTAAAGCAAGGCTGAAAGAAGCCAAAAAACATGCCGAAGGGAGAACATCATGATCGAACAATCCAGTGGAAATATTTATGCTGATCTTGGTCAGTCTGAAGCTGAAGAAATGCAGATTAAATCACGCCTTGCCGCTAAAATTAGTGAGATTATAAATAAGAGTCATTTGACCCAAACACAAGCATCTGAAGTTTTGTCTATGCCTCAATCAAAAGTATCAAATATGCTACGTGGGAACTTCCGTGGAATCAGTGAAGCCAAAATGATTGAGTGCTTGAACCTGCTCGGAAGAGATATTCAAATCATCGTAAAGAAAGCTTCTAGAAGCCATTCTGAAGGCCATACAAGAGTTATTTTTGCCTAAGGCTTGAAGGGAATCCAATCCAATACAATAAAGGGGTCAAGTATCATATTGACTTCTTATAGATGAAAGAAGGCTATTGCTAAAGAGACTTGGTTGTGAACTTAAAGAGTCAATATGATACTTGACCGCTTTGTCTTGACCCCATTGTTTTTGCCTTTGACTTTAGACCTCTTTTTGGGCTATATTTGGACTGCTTTTAATGCGGAGGCTCAGTATGAAATTGTCCAGTCAAATAAAACCTATCAGCTATCTTAAGGCGCATGCAGCTGAAATTGTACGTAATATGGGGGATCAGCAGGAGCCGCTGGTGATCACCCAAAATGGTGAGGCCAAGGTGGTGATGCAGGATATCAGAAGTTACGAACAGACCCAGGAAACCTTGGCATTGCTGAAAATACTGGCGTTGGGAAATCGTCAGATTGAGACAGGCAGGGTTACTGATGCTGTCGATGTGATTCGGAATATTAGAGAAAAGTAATGTCATTTGCGGTAAAACTCACTGATGATGCAGCACGTGATTTAGCAGAACTGTATGACTACATTGAGCAAAATGATGCGCCTGACAAAGCCGATTATGTTCTGGAGAAGATCGAAGAACTCTTTTTTAGTCTGAGCGAAATGCCAGAGCGGGGCAGCTACCCTAATGAGTTGTTGGTACTGGGGATTCGGAATTATCGGGAGGTGTATTTCAAACCATACCGTATCATTTATCAGGTGATTGGAGAAATCGTATACGTGTTATTGATTGCAGATGGTCGCCGTGAAATGCAGTCGCTACTGGAGCGACGGTTAGTGTTAGGCTGACTGAGGTGTCAATATGATACGGAGCAGTCTGCCAAAAAAAGGCCATGATTTTACTCCTGCCCTTGATCACTATGGCGACTTTTCCACGTTTCTTCCTCAGAAAAACAGTTCTTCCGAGGCATTCAAAAGGCGTCGGCAATCGGAAACAACGGGGCGCCCTTTGGGATCGGATGATTGGATCGACAGCAATGACCGGGCGAGAGCTAAAGGCAAGGAAAAGTGGGCCGAAAAGAAAGGGTGTGAGTGAAAGTTAAGTGCATTTAGTCAACTAATGGGGATCTTCTTCGCAAAGAAAAATATCCGCCTGAGCATTGCCGCGACTCGTTATATGGTAAAAAGCACCGAAATACTCCAAACGTAAAGAGCGAGCCTTGTAGTAGGCTACAAATAACAGCTAGAAAGTAAAGCTTTGACCCCATTTCTTATCAATCACCGCTATAAAGCGGTCTCGCCTCTTCTTAATGTGTTTGTCTGCTGCGCAGGTATCGGAACGTTGATTTTGAGATC
>JAUZQS010000021.1 GCA_030950875.1 Mariprofundaceae bacterium
CGAATATCGATGAATTGGTTCATGAGCTGGTCACACTCAGTGCAAATAGTGTGGATGCCATTGAAGCCCTTTCAGATTATTTAAAATAATAGAAACAGGAGACGTTACATGGGTCAAAATATATTTCAGAAACTGGTTACACTGGTACGTGGTGGAGCTACTAAGGCGGGCGAAGCGATTATTGATGCCAATGCCATTACTATTTTTGAGCAGGAGATTAAGGATGGTCAATCCAATCTTGATAAAGCTAAAAAAGACCTGACATTGGTAATGGCAAAATCGATGGAGGCTGGACGTAAGATCAGTAGCCTGAAAGATAATGTTTCTAAGCATGAAGCTTATGTGGAGAAGGCACTGGGCAAGGGTGATGAAGCTCTAGCTATGGAGATAGCAGGTAAAATTTCGGAATTTGAGAGTGAATTGCAGATTCAAGAAGGGGCAAAAGCGCAATTTGATACCCATATCAACCGCCTAAAATCGCAGATTAAAGATACACAACATGGTTTGGATAAGATGGCTCGTGAACTGACCATGGTAAAGACTACGGACAGTGTGCAGAAGGCATCTCAGGCTATCTCTCAAAATTATGCCAATAGTGGCTCCAAAGCATTAAGCGCCAAAGAGTCGTTGAACCGGATCAAAGCGCGTCAGCAGGAGACCGAGGATCGCTTGGCTGCTGGTGAAGAGTTGCGTGCAGAGTTTGAAGGTGAATCACTTGAAGATAAGCTGCGTGCGAATGGTATTATCGAAGATAATAGTGGTGCAGGCAGTGTGCTTGATCGTATTAAAGCAAAACAGAACCAGTCTAAATAATGGGCTGGTTAAAAAAACTTTTGGGCAAAGATGATGATGGTTTAGAGGCTGCACAGCCTCTGAACCATCCTAGCCAATTAAATGTGGGCGACATTATTAAAATGTCCTTCCTGGATCAATCTGATCTGAGCAACAAACGATTCGAAGTCAAAGCGGTGAATAGCTACGATTTTGGCAGTGACCCTGAAATATCCTTCACCTTGAAAGGGGAGTCGGGGAAGGTTTTTTTCCTTACCGTATGCAGTGATAACGGTGAGGAAAAGCTCTCTTTCTCCAAAATCATGAAACGCGCACAAGTGACCGAACTTTTTCAAGAACAAGCCTTTGGCCAGCTCTTTAATGAGGGCGCCGATACCCGCTTGGAACGTCAGGCGATACCAACAGGTTTTGAAGAATGGACAGCCGCTAGCTATGTGGAAGAAGAGGACTGTCTGAAGGGGTATTATTATAAAGGCGATTATCGAAAACAACCATTTCCTCGTTTTGAAGATGAATCATCCGGTGTCGAATATTATCTACTAGAAGATCCAGAAAAGGCTTTTGCGATTGAGGTTGAAGTATATGCATCGGGTGAAACTGAAGTTTCAGCTACTCTCTATCTCGATCTATCGGCCATCGAAGAGATGTGGCCTGCAACATAGATTGATCGTAACTACTCAGGTCATCCCCCTGATTTGCCCGATTTCTGCGTCAAAAACACTCAAGTGCAGGAGCACAGTAGGTCTTTCTATTCTCGGACAGCCTCCTAGGATGCTGAGCAGTTAGCAAAGGAGAATACAATATGGCAGCCAAAAACTTACAAAGCATTCGTGGCATTCATGATGGTTTAGTCACTGAAGTGCGGCTTTGGCAGCGTGTAGAAGCGGCCGCTCGTAAGACATTTGGCCGTTATGCCTTCTCTGAAGTACGCTTGCCCATATTAGAGCCAAGCGAACTCTTTGTGCGCTCCATTGGCGAAGCGACCGACATTGTTTCTAAAGAAATGTATGCCTTTACCGATCAGGGAGGCGATCATATATGCCTGCGACCGGAAGGCACAGCGGGAGCCACACGTGCTTATTTGCAAGCGGGATTAACTCGCTCTGGCACACAACGTTGGTTTTATATTGGCCCGATGTTCCGCCGCGAACGACCGCAAAAAGGACGCTTGCGTCAGTTTCAACAAATTGGGGTAGAAATGTTCGGAGCTCAGGGGCCTTTGGAGGATGCAGAAATCCTTGCCATGGCCCATGCTTTTCTATCTGAGCTGAACATCAGCGGATTACAACTGGAAATCAATTCCTTAGGTTGCGCTGCTTGCCGTCCGGCTTATCACGATGCGCTCATGGGATATTTACATGCCCGCACCGATCATTTGTGTGCAACCTGCAACGACCGTATGAATACAAATCCAATGCGTATCCTTGATTGCAAAAACACCCAATGCCAGACGCAATTGGATGATGTTCCAGAAATGGTCAAACACTTGTGCAACGATTGTGAACAGCATTTTTCAGGTCTGAAATCAGGCTTACAAGCCTTGGATGTCCCTTATCAAATCAATGCACGCATTGTACGTGGGCTGGATTATTATAATCGCACTGCCTTTGAGATTGTCACCGATCAACTCGGAGCACAAGGTACTGTTTTGGCTGGTGGACGTTATGATGGTCTAGTATCGCAGCTCGGCGGCCCTCCAACTGCTGCCATTGGCTTTGCCGCAGGCCTTGAACGCTTGGGTATGCTACTCGCCGAACAAGATGCAAGCCATGCCGATACTGGGTTGGTTGAAATTGCCGTAGTGGCGATTGGTGAATCGGTACTGCAATACTCCATGCAAAGGGCAGCACAATTACGAAACGATGGATTTAATGTTGTACATTGCGGTGGAGGCAATGCCAAACGTCAATTTAAAACAGCCGACCGTGAAGGCGCACGCTTTGTTGTCATCATCGGAGAAGATGAAATGCGCCAGGGTTGTGTAAGCTTAAAAACCATGGCGACAGGCAAGCAACAGCAAGTGTCCAATAAGGATTTAAACGCGGCAATAAATCTTGAACAATAGAATCAAAAGCCTTCAACGCAGATTACGCAGAGTTATCAACCTTCGCATCAAAGCAACTGGCCTATTTTGGAATAAAAAACATGCAGAGAATATACTCTTACTGCGTTCATGAGTTCTCACAGGCAAGCTACAATATAAAGGATTGTGCTATAAGCGGGGGAAG
The DNA here is from genome assembly GCA_030950875.1 of Mariprofundaceae bacterium. Taxonomy (GTDB): domain Bacteria; phylum Pseudomonadota; class Zetaproteobacteria; order Mariprofundales; family Mariprofundaceae. The sequence goes on from JAUZQS010000021.1 coordinate 3,021, forward strand.
CTCGGAAAGAACCTATGAACCCAGCATCCAATATTGATGCAATGAAATGTAGAATAAACCTTTATTTAATGGTCTATTAAGCCGCATAGTGAGGTCGAATACACTCACCTTCGAGGTATTCGAGTGCTGAACCAAACAGTATGCCATTCAAGCAAACCCATAAGGCTGATTCTTGAAGCTGAGAAATATTTTAGGTCATATTCTCAATAATGGGAATTTCAACTGATGTTACTTTAGCCATAAAGTCATATAAGATGTTGTAATTAAAAGCTAAATTAATGC
>JAUZQS010000210.1 GCA_030950875.1 Mariprofundaceae bacterium
CGTAACATACGTAAGAACCCATCAATGGTTGAGACGCTGCGTGATGCAGAAGAAGCTAGGCTAGACGCTCTAGGACAATACCTTGGCGTTAATCTTAGTGGTGCTCATAGCGCCGAACAGCAAGCATTGATATTGCAACAAGCTATGGCGGAAATGCAAGAAAGTTACAAAAAACAGCTTCAGGACTCTGATAAAGTGATTACCTCGTTGAATGCGAAGCTTGGGGTTTATGAAGGTGACCTTGCTAGTATGAACGAGTTGCGTAGAAAGTTGCAGGTTAAGAGAGATGCTGAAGCGAAAATTAAGCGGCTAACCAAGTTGTTTAATCCTGAGGATGTTGAGATTTTTTTGACGCCTGATGCAGATGTTATTTTACGTATGAAACGACTAAATTTCCGCAGTGGCAGCGCTGTGATTCCACCCAATACATATGCGATGATTGATAGTGCAGTAGAGTCTATTTTGATGTTCCCCGATCGTTCAGTACGTGTGGAAGGGCATACTGATTCTGTGGGCGGGAATCTTTATAATCAAGCCTTATCAGAGCGGCGCTCTGATGCAGTAAAAGCTTATTTGATGGCGAAGCTTGAGCAGCCACGCGCAGTTGAATCTATAGGTTTTGGTGAAGAAAAGCCGATTGCAAATAATGAAACATTGCAAGGGCGAGAAAGCAATCGTCGCATTGATATTGTTTTACTTGTGCCACAGATTTAACTTTCTTTGGCATAGCATGTCATATTTATTTTACGGTACTCAAGACCTTTAATTGAATAAGATTAAATTACTCTTGTATAGACAACTGTAGAAATAAGTGCTTCACTACCAATAGATGGTTATGAATGTTGTGAGTGCTATATTGAAGGAGGCTGTTATGTTTTTGAAAGATATGAACAATGGAGATTTGGTGGATGTGTTAGATGTGAGTGCATTAATGGACCCGAGCGTTGGCGAGATTTCCGTGCGTTCTCAATCGGGAGAAGAGGTCGGTGACCCAATGACAGCGAGTAAAGAGCGGTTGCTATTTCCTTCTGGGGAAGTTCTGCCTGAATGTTGGCGTAATATGCATTACCGAGTAAACTTCTGACTTATAACGGATGGAAATAAAATAAATGGGCGGCCTTGGGTCGCCCTTTTTTTGTTTTTGGGTATGATGTCGCTGGCAAGGAGTGAACATGTCCAAGACGTTGTTTGAAAAAGTGTGGGAACAGCATGTGGTGAAGGCCAATGATGATGGTTCCGTATTATTATATATTGATCGGCAATTGGTGCATGAAGTAACCAGTCCGCAAGCCTTTGAAGGTTTAAGAGTTGCTGGCCGCAAGCCTTGGCGGGTAAATGCATCGGTGGCAACACCTGATCATAATGTACCAACGACAGGTTTAGAGTTTGGTATTACGGATCCTGTGGCACGTACACAAGTCGAAGCTTTGGATGCGAATTGTAAGGAATTTGGCATTACTGAATTTCCTATGGGTGATATTCGTCAGGGGATTGTGCATGTGGTTGGCCCTGAACAAGGCTTGGTTTTACCGGGTATGACAGTGGTATGTGGTGATTCGCATACATCTACGCATGGAGCCTTGGGTGCGATTGCGATGGGCATTGGGACATCGGAAGTGGAACATGTGTTCGCGACCCAAACATTGATTCAGAAGAAACCAAAAGTCATGCGTATTTCTGTGGATGGGATCTTGCCTGAAAGTATAACAGGCAAGGATGTTGCTTTGTATATTATTGGTAAAATTGGCACGGCTGGTGGTACGGGTTATGCGGTTGAATTTGCGGGCTCTGCGATTCGTTCATTGAGTATGGAAGGGCGCATGACCCTTTGCAATATGACTATTGAGGCGGGTGCGCGTTGTGGCATGGTCGCTGTGGATGAGGTGACTATTGATTATGTCAAAGGTCGTCCATCTTCGCCAACTGGTGAAGTATGGAACCAGGCAGAATTAGCATGGCGTGCATTGCATTCTGATGTTGATGCTGTATTTGATAAAGAATTAAATTTGAATGCTGCAGATATTGTGCCACAGGTGACATGGGGAACTAGCCCTGAAATGGTGGTGCCGATAACAGGTTCAACGCCTGCTTTGGCAGATGCCAAAGACGATGTGCAACGTGAGGGGTGGGCACGCGCATTTACCTATATGGGTTTAGAGGAAAATACACCGATGTCAGATATTTTGATTGATAAAGTGTTTATTGGCTCTTGTACCAATGCACGTAATGAGGATTTCCGCGCAGCAGCAGCGATAGCTAAGGGGCACAAGGTTGCCGATAAGGTGAAATTGGCAATGGTGGTTCCAGGTTCGGGCTTGGTTAAAAAACAAGCCGAAGAAGAAGGTTTGGATGTAGTTTTTAAGGCCGCAGGTTTTGAATGGCGCGAACCTGGTTGTTCGATGTGTTTGGCGATGAATGCTGACCGTTTGAGTGAGGGAGAGCGTTGTGCTTCGACATCGAATCGCAACTTTGAAGGTCGTCAGGGTGCAGGTGGGCGTACACACTTGGTAAGTCCTGCTATGGCAGCGGCGGCGGCTATTAAAGGGCACTTTGTTGACGTAAGAGGGTGGAAATAATCATGCAGGCATTTACAACATTGAACGGATTGGTGGT
>JAUZQS010000211.1 GCA_030950875.1 Mariprofundaceae bacterium
GTGAGAAGTACTTGATAGAGTGCAGTGGTGACGATTAGCCACCACTGCACTACTCACCAGAGTAATGTTAAATATCTTTCCCGTTGTCAAAGCGGTCAAGATTCATGACTTTGACCCAAGCATCAACAAAGTCATGCACAAACTTCTCTTTCGAATTATCAAAGGCATAGACCTCAGCAACGGCACGCAGTTCGAAGTTTGAACCGAAAACAAGATCGACAGGCGTAGCCGTCCATTTAAGCTTGCCTGTCTTGCGATCATGCCCTTCATACACACCATCAGATTTAGATGATTTACTCCACTTTGTAGACATATCTAGCAGATTTACAAAGAAGTCATTATTTAATGTTCCCGGTTTATCTGTAAACACACCATGCTTAGACTTTCCAGAATTAGCATCTAGTGCTCGCATGCCACCAATCAAAACCGTCATCTCAGGAACACTAAGGTTCAATAGGCTTGCTTTGTCTACAAGCATTTCCGCTGGCGATCTATCATTATCACTGGCGAAATAATTGCGAAATCCATCTGCTTTTGGCTCCAGTACCGAAAATGACTTCACATCGGTCTGCTTCTGAGATGCATCTGCACGACCTGGCTTAAATGGACGGCTACACCTGTCGACCTTGTTTTCGGTTCAAACTCTGAATTACGCGCTGTTGCAGAGGTCTATGCCTTTGATAACTCGAAAGAGAAGTTTGTGCATGACTTTGTTGATGCTTGGGTCAAAGTCATGAATCTTGACCGCTTTGACAACGGAAAAGATATTTAACATTACTCTGGTGAGTAGTGCAGTGGTGGCTAATCGTCACCACTGCACTCTATCAACTACTTCTCACCTCTAGACGTCGAACAATGATGACGAATAAACACTGTATACCCCCCCCCCATCACCTCCAGAAAATCACGGGCTACAGAACACCCCATGAAAGTATTCTTCAACAACAAAACTCACTGAAGTTGCATTTGGGAGTTGAATTTGCCCCGCTATTTAACGAAAATCAAGGTGAAAATCAGCCCGTATGTAAGTTGGCATATTTTTTCACTGGTGCAAAGTCCATTCGATGAATTGGGCATGGTCCATATTCACGCAAGGCATCCATATGCACCTTGGTGCCATAACCTTTGTGTTTGGCAAACTGATACTCAGGGTATTTATAACCCAAATAACGCATCAAGCGGTCTCGCACCACCTTGGCAACAATTGAAGCTGCTGCAATTTCCTGTACCAAATCATCACCCCCAATCACAGCAGACACGGGGTATGCCATATCTGGCACGCGGTTACCATCCACTACAACTTCCGTAGGGGCTACATGCAAAGCCTCCACACAGCGCCGCATTGATAACATGGTGGCATGTAAAATATTCAAGTCTTCTATATCTTCTGTTGTACCCTGCGCTACCGCATAAGACACCGCATATTTACGAATATGATGGTATTGTTTGAGACGTTTCTTCTCTGACACTCGTTTGGAATCCCGATACTTTCCCAACATCGGATCATCGGGTGACAAAATAACGGCCGCAGTCACTACTGGCCCAGCCAAAGGACCACGCCCTACTTCATCCACGCCTGCTAACATCTCTTAAACCTTATTAACCCTGAAACAACTCTTTAATACTACCAATCGCACCCAACGTTGCCGTTGCATCAATTGGCATAAAGACGGTTTTATCACCTTCACCTGCTGCGCCAATGATCTTCAAAGTATCCAAATAGCGAATGGCTATCAAATACTGACTAAAACCTTGCTCACCCAGTGCTTCCTTGAGTTTATCCAAAGCTTCTTTTTCACCATCGGCCTCAAGAATACGAGCCGTACGATTACCCTCTGCAACCAAAATAGCCGCCTGTTTTTCACCTTCGGCTTTTAGAATATCTGATTGACGTGAACCCTCTGCTTCCAAGATAGAAGCACGCTTATCACGCTCCGCACGCATTTGTTTTTCCATCGCCGCCTGCACTTCTTTCGGCACCGTTAAATCTTGAACTTCCACACGTTTTACTTTTGCGCCCCAATCATCAGCGGCTTGATCCAGAGTGATTTGTAGGCGTGTGTTAATATCTTCACGGGATGATAATGTTTTATCCAACTCCATCTCGCCCACCAAACTACGCAGGGTGGTTTGTCCAAGTTTTTCTATAGCGTCGGGAAGGTTGGAAATACGGTATACCGCATCATGAGGATTGGTTATCTCAATATACAATAAAGCATTAATTGTAATACTAACATTGTCTCGTGTAATGACCGTTTGGGATGGAAAATCAAGCACTGTTTCACGGATATCAATACGCGCAACACTCTGTAAACGCGAGTACGATGAAGTAGCAGCATCTCCCAATAAACGCCCTAAAGCACCTCCTGATGCAGGACTTTTCCAGATAAACTCACGCGACTTATCCAGAAATGGTACGATAAAATTAATCCCTGGCATCAAGGTACGGTTATAATTTCCCAAACGTTCAATCACCATGCGCTCCGAATTACGAATCACCACAATACCCTTAAAAAGAAGTACAACAACCAACACTGCAACACCTATCATCACCATATTCATAACTTCACACCTCGCCTTTTTTTACATCTATTTTTTCAATAAATAATGTGCTTCCATCCACATGTTTGATGCGTGCAGTTTCATCCACCTCAAATATATCCTCGGATTCTGCTGCCCATGAAACACTTTTATACATCACCCTACCACGCGGTGAAACCCGCTCAAGCACGCTGACTAATTTACCTTCCATATACGAAATATCATCAGGAATTTCTTTTTTCGCAGGGGAGCGAAGTGAGCGCATGAATACTGCTACAAGCACTGTCGCAAATGTAAATATAAACCATTGTACTGTTAATGAAATATCTACCATCGATGAAAGTAAACCAACAATCACTGCGCCACCTACAACAGCCAATAAATAATAAGATCCCACCAATAATAATTCGATTATCGCAATCACACTCGCAGCAATCAGCCAGATATGCCAAATTTCAAGACCCAATGACTCAAACATGCCGCCTCCCTTAATATTTATTCACCTAGATCATGCTAATATGGACATAATGATAACGACAAGCAAGGGGAAGAAATTACCTTGGTTTAAAATGAATAATGAACATATTCAATTTACATTCACATTTTACAAACCTATATTACGATGCAATGAACGTGCAATCAATCATATTACAAGCAGCCAGAAAAAGATTCTATGACTATGGCTATGGCAAAACCAGCATGTCTGAGATTGCCGCTGATGCTGATATGAGTGTTGGTAATTTATACCGTCACTTTAAGAATAAAGAAGCCTTATTGCTGGCTTGTTTGAAACATGCCATCGAATCCAAATTGGATGCTAGCATACAAGCAGCAGAGCATTGTAACAATGCAATGGAGGCAATCGAGGCATTTTTTTTGATACGCTTACGTGTTGGTCATGCGCAATTAACTGATACCCGCCATCTTTACGATTTAATGGAAATTATTTGTAACCGACATCAGGATGTATTATTGGATTGCGAAAAAAAAGCCATTGATGCACTGACCAACATTCTTAATGATGGCATCACACAGGGTGAATTTTCCGTGCCTAACAGCTCACAAACAGCATACGATATACACCAAGCCATGATGCGCTACAATCACCCTGTTGCCCTAAAAAACAATCCATTGAATCTATTGGAAGAGGATTTAAAACGTCTATTACAACTTTTTTATCGAGGTATCAGAAAATGAATGCAAATGGAGACCGTATGTACAAATATGCATTACTTATCATGCTGGGTTTCACAGTCAACGCTCAAACACAAGCCTGTGCTGAACCTGTAAACAACCCTACTGGACTTGAGATTATGCAAGCTGTCGATAACCGCGAAGATGGCGATACTTTACAACAAGACATTCACCAAATTCTGATTGACCGTAACGGCAACAAACGTGAACGGCATATGATTAGCTTTCGCAAAGATTACGGAAAGGATAAAAAATCTATCGTGTTTTTTGCCAAGCCAGCCAATATCCGCGACACTGCATTATTGACCTTTGATTATGATGACCCTAATGCCGATGATGATCAGTGGCTTTATTTACCTGCTTTGAAAAAAGTACGTCGCATTTCCTCCTCGGATCGTGGCGATTATTTTATGGGAACCGACTTCACCTTTGAAGATATGAAACAAACACCCGAGTTGCAAGATTACCACTGGAAACTGTTGGGCAGTGAAGAAATACATGGTTTTGATTGTTGGAAGGTTGAAGGCATGCCTATTTCCAATGATGTGGCGCGTGAATTGGGTTATTCACGGCTTGTACAGTGGGTTCGTAAAGATAACAATTTCACTATTCAAGCATATTATTGGGATCAAGCAGGGCGTGAATTAAAACACCTAAATATCACCGAACTCAAACAAATATCGGGGATTTGGTCTTCTATCCACATTGAAATGGTGAATATTCAAAGCAACCATAAAACGCGCCTCGAATTCTCCAAGCAAGCATACAATACAGATATGAAAAACCGTTTATTTACACAGCGCACGCTCAAACGCGGCTATCGTTAAAAGAACTCTCTAAGGAATCACTATGTCAGCTATCTTTTTATTTATCGTTCGTCGTGCTTGGTGGGTATTGATACTCCTTGCACTGATTACAGCAGGTTTTGTATCACAACTTTCATCTCTAAAAATGGAAACCAATATTGAGAATATGCTTCCTAAAAGCATGGATGCCTATACCAATAAGAAAAAACTCGAAAAAATATTCTCTTCGGCAGACATGGTGGTTGTCGGCATTACCAACTATAAAAATCCACGAGGTATTTTTAACCCTCACACCTTACAATTGGTTGATGAACTCACCCAGTGGATGAAACAACATAAAGAGTTTCGAACTTTGGCACTGGCAGATTTAATGAGCCTATCAACCATTAAAAACATTCGTGGCACGGCCGATGGTATGGAAGTTGAACCGTTTATGGAACGCCCTGTATCTAGCCCTAAAGATATAGCACTACTCAAACAGCGACTTATTGATAATGGGCTATACATGGGTTCAATCGTTAGTGATGATGGCAAAGGCACATTGATTGTTGTACGCCCAAGCTCGGAGTATATAGGGCATTACCATGAAATTTATCAACTCATTAAAAACAAAGTCGATGAGATAAATGCCCGTGGTGGAGAGGAGTCCATCCTTATTACAGGTCGCCCTATTGTGGAAGGTGTGTTTGGTGTTTACATGCCGCAAGACATGCAAAAAATGCAACCGATAATCTTGGCATTATTGGCATTATTATTGTTTTTCTCATTTCGCAGTATTCGTGGCGTATTGATTCCTCTAGCCGTGGTTATTTTATCCGAGCTTTGGATGTTGGGAACGATGGCTGCCGCAGGCATTCCCATTTACACTGTCACCACACTGCTTCCTGTACTTATTCTTGCTATTGGCATTGCCGATTCTGTACATTTATTAACGCATATTCGTGCCGAGGCTGGTCGCGATACAAATACTGATAAATTCACTGCTATTATTCGCGGCATGCAAGGCATGTGGTCGCCCATTCTTATGACCACATTAACCACCGCAGTAGGTTTTTTGGCTATGCTTACATCTCAGTTATTACCTATGCGTTTTTTCGGTGTATTTGCAGCTGTCGGAATCATCTACGCATTTATTATTACTATTTTATTTATTCCAGCTATTGAAGCTGTACTTCCCAAACGTGCAAAACCTCTACACCAGCTTCCCTTCGCCCGTTACATACAATGGATGACAAAGATAACACTCTCTTACCCCCGTCAAATACTGGCGGCTTTCAGCATATTATTTGTACTATCTATCGTAGGCTTAACACAATTAAATGTGAACTCATCGTTGGTATCAGAATTCCGCCCTTCCGACCCTATTCGCCAAGCAGACATTACACTCAATAAGCATTTTGCAGGCACCAACTCACTGGATGTCATGGTTGACTCGGGCAAACAAGATGGCGTGCTCGAACCGTCATTCTTAGCAGGTTTGGCAGCATTGCAGAAGCGTGTTGAACAAGAAGCTGTGGTCGGTGATTCATCTTCTATTGCCGAAATGCTCGCTGAAATGAATAAAGTTATGCATGCAGGCAAGCAGGAATATCATGTGCCACCAGAATCTTCAGCATTGGCTGCCCAATATTTATTACTTTATTCATTTTCTGGCGCACCTGATGATTTCGACTCCTTTATTACCTCAGACTATCGCCAAGCACATATCCGAATTCAAATGAAGAATGATAGTAGTGCCGATGCCAGTAAAGTTATCGCCTTAATTCGAGACAATTCCCCACAATGGTTTCCTAATAAAACGGTTGAATTTGCAGGTACAGCATATACCAGCACGACCTTCTCTGATTTAATTATCACAGGACAAATCCAATCGTTATTACTCGCACTGGGTATGATATTTACGCTATGCCTGCTTATGTTCCGTAACCTCAAAGATGCCGTGGTCGCTATGATTCCTGTCATCCTTGCGGTGACTGTGATTTATGGTTCCATGGGTCTGTTTGGTATTGCCTTGGAGATAGGCACAGCCATTACAGGCGCTATGGCTTTAGGTATTGGTATTGATTTCGCTATTCATTATCTCTACCGCTATCGCTTTTATAGCCAAGAAAAAGACAGCCATGCTGCGATAGTAGCTGCTACCAATGAAGATACGGGGCGTGCCATTGCTTTTAATGCACTGGTGGTTATTGGCGGCTTTCTGGTACTACTAACAGCCAATCTTTATCCGCAAGTCAAACTCGGCGCACTGGTAGCATGCTCCATGACTATTTGTTATCTCGCAACCTGTTATCTGTTCCCTGTTTTACTGAAGAATGACAAATAGGTTTTTAGTATGCCTGTTACTATGCTTTGTTTTCAGTGTACAAGGCCACGCAATTGAATGGACAATGCACGGCAGTCTTAAAAATGAATCTGCTTATTTTATCAGCGGCGAAAAGCGTTGGGATAAAATCCAAAATAGACTCGAAGTAAAACCTGAAATTGTATTCAGCGATCATTGGCAGTTTCGTAGTCGTGCTTTGCTTTGGTACGATGCAGCCATGGATATTGAAGCCACCCGCTCTCCTGATTTAACAAGCAGCATCAAGCAACATTATCGTACCGCCACACAACTCAAAGAAGCTTATGCATTCTATAGTGGCGACAGCTTTGATTTACGTTTGGGGCAACAGCAAATCATCTGGGGAAAAACCGATGGGCTGCGCATGCTGGATATTATCAACCCGCTTGATTTGCGTGAGTTTATTCTCGATGATTTTCTTGATTCACGCATTGGTGTGGTTGCCGCACGCTTAAATTACTACCCTGATACGGATACCGAGCAAGAAATCGAGCTAGTAATCATTCCTGATGCTAAGCCCGCTCAAGCAGCGCCTACGAACTCACGCTGGGCGCTCGCCACACCAACCCCTCCACCCGGACTTTCCATTCAAACATTGCCAAGTGAGCAGCCTAACTGGTCTGCAAAAAACATTGAATACGGTGCAGCATGGCGTAGCAATATCAAAGGTTGGGATATATCTGCCAACTATTTCTACGGTTGGAAAGATAGCCCCAATGCCTTTCGAAAAATTACGCCAGGCATCATGACCATACAACTCAAACACCTACGCATGCACACCCTTGGTGGCAGCTTCTCCAATGCCTTTGGTGCATGGGTGATACGTGGGGAAGTTGCTGCCAATTTACAAGAAGGTATCAATGCCAATGGCACGACATTTAACGATACAGTACAGCGTAAAAATACTTTAAATACAGCCATCGCAGCCGAATGGAGTGGGCATAATTGGATAGTTAGTCCACAATTTTTTATTCGTCATATTCAAGCGTGGAACACACAACTTTTAGAACCTGAAAATTCAGGCTTCTGGACTCTACGCATTGCCACTGATTTCATGCATGAAAAACTCAAACCTGAAATGCTTTTTTTAGCCGACTGGTCTGCAGGTGGCTGGCTAGCACGACCCAAAATAGCTTACGATTACTCAGATGATATTACTTCTAGCCTTGGCGCTGATATTTTTGGCGGCTCACGCGGTTTTCTAGGACAATTTAATCAAAATGATCGTATCTCTTTTGAAGTGGCATATAGCTTTTAATAAAAAATAAGACTCATGACATACGGCGCACTAAATCATGTACAGAGAGCACACGATCAATAAATAACACGCCATCCAAATGATCCAATTCATGCTGAATAACGCGTGCTTCAAACCCAGTTGCAGCCACTTCTTGGCATGCACCTGATAAATCTTGATAACGCACAGTTACCTTTTTTGAACGCGACACTGTTGCTACCCACTCAGGCACAGACAAGCATCCTTCACGCCCCAAAACTTTGCCTGATTGGTAAATAATTTCAGGGTTTACCATCAATAAACGGCCGTTATTTTTGCATGGGTGCAAACCCAAAGAACAATCCACAACCGCTATCCGAAGCAACACGCCCAATTGTGGCGCGGCAAGACCCACACCACCAGGCCCTTGCTGCATAGATAGCTGCATATCCTCAATCAATGTTCTTAAGCGAGCATCAAATACCTCAACGGGTTTCGATTTCTGTCGCAACCGTGCATCAGGAAGGGTTAAAACTCTTTTCAATTGACTACGAATAACCTTGTAAAATATTCTTTACAGAATCCCGCCTTCCAACACATGTACTTGAATATCTACACCCAACTCTTTCGAGGTCTTAGCCAAGGCATCCTGCATCGCATCGGCATGTGTTCCACTCACCGCTTCCAATGCCATCATATACATATCACCCTGTTCACTTTCTCGTGATTGCGTCGAAACATCTACGATAGGCACATCCAAAGAAGCCAAAACATCACTCACCGCATGTACAATACCGGGTTTATCCGCACCTGAAACAGTAATCACACAGTCAGGTTCTAGCGGCACATGATTCACTTCATGTTCTGATAGCTGCTGCGATTGAACGGTTAAACCTGTACGCTGCTCAAGCTCTGCCAAAGATGCTTTTAGCTCACTAAAACTGCTATTCACATCCAAATTTACAATCAACATCATCGTAAAACGACCACGCAAAGCAGTCATCGATGAATCTTCAATATTGGCATGAATGTTTAACAATGATTCTGCTACATCACGAACAATGCCCGCACGTTCATGACCCGAAATAGATAATAAGATATGCATCAAAATCCTCCCTAGAACTCAATCACAAGTGTGGCTAAATTGTAAACGAAACACCGCATCCACACTCACCTTTTTTGTTCGGATTATGGTATACAAAAGCCGATGATAAAACATCTTTCTGATAATCAACCTGCAAACCCGCCAAAGCTTTGGCATAAGAATCTTTATCCACATACAACGTAAAATCATCAAATTCACGCACCAAATCATTATCAAACGGTGCATCGGCATAGTCCATGACATATTCAAGACCTGAACAACCCGCTTCACGTACCGATAAATGCACCGCTTTTTTACCCGCTTCAGCCAACGCTTTCTTCAATTGCTGACAGGCTGCCTTACTCAAAGAAATATCCACATTTTCATTCATCGCGTACCCCTAAAGACCTGCCATATGTTTTAATAAACCACGAATACGCACCAACTCATCCACCAATGCGAGAGCGTCATTTTCCGTATGTTCAAGACCAAAGCTCACCCGCAAACTACTGCGAGAAGCATGTGCATCTACGCCCATCGCCTGCAATACATGTGACGGTTCACGCTTACCAGAAGAACAAGCCGAACCCGATGCCACAGCAAAACCTGCCAAATCAAGTTGCATCAAAAGGGTTTCACCATCCATCCCTGGTACAGTAAACATACTGGTATTTGCCACCCGCTCAACATCCGATCCGTGAATTGTTACATCGGGCATACTTGCCAATAATTTTTCTTCAAAACTATCACGTACCGCTTCAGTATCCATATAATTTAAAACACCCAAAGCCGCTGCAAAACCTGCAACACCAGGCACATTTTCTGTGCCTGAACGACGACCGCGCTCTTGACCACCACCCAATGCCCATGTTTCACATTGAACACCTCGACGAACCACCAGCACACCCACACCTTTCGGCCCACCAATCTTATGGGCTGAAAAAGAAATGAAATCCGCGCCTAATTCGCCAGCATCTAGCTTTATTTTTCCCAAAGCCTGAACGCCATCCACCAGTACAGGAATAGATAATTTATTGCATGCTTGCACGACCTGTTGCACAGGTTGAATCACGCCGCTTTCATTATTCGCCCACATCAAAGATGCCATCACTGTGTTTTCATCAAGTTGCCCACAAAAGGTATCCGCATTCATTTGTCCGTTTTTTTGAGGACGTACTAGGTGCAGTTCATGCCCCAAACGTTCACACCAATAGGTGATGGTTTGCAATACGGAAGGATGCTCAATCGCAGACACAACAACCTTGCCTTTTTTTGCCATGGATAAGCAACCAAAAATTGCCATATTATTGGCTTCTGTACCACCCGATGTAAACACCAATGAGCCTGATTCAACATTCAAATAGTCGGCTATTTTATCACGCGCATCATCCAATACACGACGTGCCGATCGGCCAGCCCAATGCATACTGGATGGGTTGCCAGAAGCATGCTTCGCAGCTTCATGCATAGCATCCAAGGCCACATCTAGGGTTGGGCAAGTCGCGTTATAATCAAGATATCTTTGCAATTCTTTGTTCCATCACCACTTCAGGTAGAACATTCTCAACTGGCTTTAATTCCAAACTATTCAAATCCACATCTTTTTGGCATACCATTTCAATCGTCACTGCATCTAGGAAACGATAAATATGTTTGCCCATCGCATCCCATAACTGATGTGTATCACAACGTTGTCCACGATGGCAACCTCGCACAGCATTTTCACACATCGTTGTGCGAATTGGCTCGTTTACCGCTTGAATCACGTTGGCAATAGTAATTTCACTGGCTGGGTGTGCCAATAAATAACCACCACCAGGGCCGCGAATCGAACGTACCAAACCACCGACCCGCAAAGATCGAAAGAGCTGCTCTAGGTAAGACAGCGAAATAAACTGTCGTTCAGAAATAGACGCAAGCGTAACGGGCTTACCTTCTTTACCATAGTTATTAATATCAACCATCGCAGACACACCATAGCGCCCTTTACTTGTTAATCGCATCGCATACTCCTATATTCATTGTGAATATCCACATGAAAAAGTCAGATATTATAAACCTGACTATTTTAGTCAAGTATTTTCCCTGATATCGATAATTAGTAGCATTCTCATCAGTTGTGCAATTCACATTGGCAAAAACGCTCAGATATTTGTAACATATTGGCATGAATATCAACGTCGCCATACTTGGCTCTACTGGTTATACAGGTGCAGAGCTTATTCGCCTGATCGAAAACCACCCTCATTTTAACATTACCCACTTGGGAGCACACTCTCAAGCTGGTAAGAAAGTCAGTGATGTTTTACCTGGTATTGCCAGCAGCATCGGCAATCAAACATTGGCTGCCGCCGATGCCTGTTTGGATGATGATATACAATTGGTTTTTACTGCCCTTCCGCATGGCGCAGCAGCTAAAAGTGTTAAAAAGGCACTGGATAGCGGCAAGAAAGTTGTCGATTTATCTGCTGATTTCCGTCACCAGTCCAGTGATGTCTATCAACAAGCCTATGGCATCACACATCCACACCCTGAATTGTTAACACAAAGCGTTTATGGACTGAGCGAATGGGCACGTCATGATATTCGTCATGCCCAATTGGTTGCCAACCCTGGCTGTTATCCGACTTCCACTTTATTACCACTGATTCCTCTATTACAAGCAGGTGTTATTGATAACAGCCCAATTATTGTAGATTCTAAATCGGGCACATCGGGTGCAGGTCGGTCTGCCAAAGTAGATCTATTGTATTGTGAAATCAATGAAGGTTTAAGTGCCTATGGTCTACCACGCCACCGCCATGTCTGGGAAATGGAAGAATGGGCCAAAGGCTTTGGAGAACAAGATATTCACATTCGTTTTGTCCCTCATATTGTCCCCATGACACGCGGCATGTTAAGTACACTTCACTTGACTGGCACAAACACCGACACATGGTATGAGTTATTATCCCAAGCCTATGCCAATGAAGACTTTGTCCGCATATTGCCGCAGGGAACGCTGCCTTCGACCAAATCGGTGGCAGGTAGCAATCGTTGCGATATAGGGCTCTGTGTTTTAAGTGAAACTGAGGCTGTCGTTGTGAGTTGTATTGATAATCTACTCAAAGGCGCATCTGGACAAGCGCTGCAAAATGCCAATATTATGTTTGGATTCAAGGAGTCGCTTGGGCTTTCTTTACATGCACAGTGGCCATAGAGCATGAAAAAATTATCACTCATACAACGTATCTACGGGGCTAGCTTCAAACCAAAGCAAATCATGATTGTGGATGCAAATAGTAGAAAGCCCGCTAAAAACTGGTCTATTCGCCCTATCGCATTAGGGCTAGTTCCGCTTATATTTGTCACGGTAGGCGTACTCGCTGGTAGCTACTATCTGCCTAGCAAACCTATAACCAACATGCTCCCTCAATACATCCAACTTCAAAAGAAAGTTGATTATTTGCATAATCAATTGGCTTCCTCTGAAGCCAATAATGAGATGA
>JAUZQS010000212.1 GCA_030950875.1 Mariprofundaceae bacterium
AGATTTTCCGGCAACATCCAATACATGTGCCATAATCGATGAGGTTGTGGTCTTGCCATGCGTGCCCGCGACCACCACAGCATGCCGATTTGGTAAAATGTGATTTCCAACAAACTCAGGGCCCGAACAATAAGCCAAGCCGTCCGTAAGAATGCCTTCAACTTCTACATTGCCACGGCTCATAGCATTACCAATCACACATAAATCAGGCGTGGGATTAAGATTCTTTTCATCAAAAGCGGCGATTTTAATACCTAAGCCAGTCAAATAGTCAGACATGGGAGGATAAACGCCTGCATCAGAACCACTAACGCGCCAACCTTGCTCTTTGGCTAATGCCGCAATAGCAGCCATCGCAGTGCCGCAAATACCGAGGATATGGAGGTGTTTGGGCTGAATGTTCAAGTGTAAGTATTCTCCTGTGTCCGACATGCTTTTTACGCACATTTATTCAGCAGTGACTCCATTTACAACAATAAAATTGCACACTGAAATAGTTAATATCGATAGCATAATGTTTGATATCAAGCTTGGCAAAATTGGCTGGCCATGAGCCTTCTTTTTTTGTAACTATTCAGTGCACCCAAACAATAGCCTGTAGCTGTTCAGATGGCCTCTGATTTTTCAGAGGC
This sequence comes from Mariprofundaceae bacterium, assembly GCA_030950875.1. Taxonomy (GTDB): domain Bacteria; phylum Pseudomonadota; class Zetaproteobacteria; order Mariprofundales; family Mariprofundaceae. The sequence goes on from JAUZQS010000212.1 coordinate 633, forward strand.
CAAGGCGAAAAAGCGGAACTTACGCCTGTAAGTGAGCACTTTTTAACGCTGGCATCGGGGAAATAAGGGGTGAGCTGAATAGTTACATTACATTATCTATTTGGATTACCACACTACTGTCCGATGAAATATATCGTTATGCCCGACTTGATTGGGTATTCAGGATGTCTTTCAAAGACTGGATTCCTGCCTTCCCCCAGGGGATAATCTCTTGCTTCGCAATTCATTTGATCGCGACAATGACGTTCAGGCATAGCTATTATTTGCTATCCCACAAGTGGATACCTGTAATGAAAGCTTTAGGCTATAAAATCTAAGCGGGTAAACATGGAAGTTTCGTTGGAGAGCAGTGGAATTACCACTAAATAAATAGGAGTTTTGTGTGCCAGTTATTACGTTTGAAGGAAAAGAATATCATTGTAAAGAGGGTGAAACAGTACTTGAAAGTTTGACGCGACATGGGGTATTGATTCCTTCTGCATGCCACAGTGGTGTGTGCCAAACATGTATTACGAAAGCAGTGAAAGGAACGCCGCCAGTTGAGTCACAGAAAGGCTTGAAGGATACATTAGCGGATCAAAATTATTTTCTAGCGTGTATATGCAAACCCGAAGAAGATTTGGAGTTGGCGCTTGCTGATGTGTCGAAGGCTATAGAGGCAACGATTACTGAAAAAACGCTATTAAATGAATCGGTGGTACGTATTCGCTTACAAACTGAGCAGCCCTTGGATTATATTGCAGGGCAATTTATCAATGTAAAACACCCGGAAACTGGGGTGACACGCAGTTATTCATTGGCAAGTCTACCGCGTGATGGTTTTTTGGAACTGCACGTAAAGCGGGTTCCTGATGGGCATGTGAGCGGTTATTTTCATGACGATGCCGCGCTTGGGGATAAACTTTCTATCATGGGGCCAGTGGGTGATTGTTTTTATACAGATCGGGATTTAGATCAGCCATTATTGTTGGTGGGTGTAGGTACTGGGCTTGCACCATTGCATGGTATTTTGCGAGATGCTTTGGTGCGTGGGCATCGCGGAGAGATACACTTGTTTCATGCCAGTCTGGCAACACAGGGCTTGTATTATACGGATGAACTATCCGCTTTGGCGGCTAAGAATGAACAAGTACATTATATTCCATGTGTGTTACATGGTGATGCACCCCATGGTGGTGAACAGGGCGACCTTCAGCAAGTGCTTAAAAAATCCAAGCCCGACTTGAAGGGTTGGCGTGTTTATGTCTGTGGTGATCCTGCGATTGTGAATGGTTTAAAACAAGCATGTTTTATGTCGGGCGCGAACATGACAGATATTTATTCGGACCCTTTTGTCTTTGACGTAACACCATAAAATCACTGTAACTATTCAGCTCGCCACTGATTGACCCGATATCTGCGTTGAAAAATACTCACGTACACGCGTACGTTCCGTTTTTTCGCCTAGATCTCGGGTAAATCAGCGGCTAGCTGAACAGTTACAGGCTATTTTGTGGTTGCGCTGAATAGTTACGTAAAAACAACCCACCCCCTTATTCCTCGCTACAGCGGCTTAAATCCGACAGACTCCTAGATATTGTATAAATACATATCAAAGGAAGCCTTATGAGCGATAACCGTGATTTCGAAGTCATTGATACCATCATAGCCCCCAATAAACGTTTGGAACTGCTTTCCAAACTTGAAGTAGGGCAACTACTCAACAGCAGTTCGGGTGGTCTTTATGATATATTTAGACGCTGTTCGCTGGCAGTGCTTAATTGCGATACGGATCTTGATGATGGTCGCATCTTACTTGAACGCTACAAGGCATTTGAGATTCGGGTACGGCAAGTTGAACGCGGTATCAAGTTGGAGCTGACTGCTGCACCCAGCAATGCCTTTGTTGATGGCGAAATGATTAAGGGTATTCATGAACATCTTTTTTCAGTTCTGCGTGATATTGTTTTTATTCATGACGAAATCCTCAACAATGCCAATATTGATTTAAATAGCTCTGAAGGCATCACCAATGCCGTCTTTTATATACTACGCAATGCAGGCATTCTAAACCTCATTCGCCATCCTAAACTGGTTGTTTGTTGGGGCGGTCATGCCATTACGCGCCATGAATATGACTATTCAAAAGAAGTGGGCTATCAGCTTGGGCTTCGCTGCATGGATATTTGCACGGGTTGCGGGCCAGGTGCCATGAAGGGTCCAATGAAAGGGGCGACCATTGGCCATGCCAAACAGCGTGTGCATCATGGCTTTTATTTGGGCATTACGGAGCCTGGTATCATTGCGGCTGAAGCACCCAATCCAATCGTCAACAATCTTACCATCATGCCTGATATCGAAAAACGCTTGGAGGCATTTGTACGAGCTGGCCACGGCATTGTGGTTTTTGCAGGTGGCGTTGGCACTGCCGAAGAAATTTTATATTTACTTGGCATTCTCATGCACCCTGACAATAAGGACATGCCTTTTCCTATGGTTATGACCGGTCCTGAATCAGCGCGGGATTACTTTGAACACATCGACCAATTTATTGGTGCCACTCTCGGCGCTGAGGCACAGAAAAAATACCAAATTATCATTAATAATCCAGCCCACGTTGCGCAAGCCATGCGAACTGGCATTGAGCAGGTACGCGAACACCGAAAGGCCATTGGCGATGCTTATTATTTCAATTGGGCTTTGAAAATTGACTACGAATTTCAACGCCCTTTTGCACCTACCCATGAAAACGTGCGGGCTTTGGCACTGCATAAAAATCAACCGACTTACTTACTCGCTGCCAATATGCGCCGTGTTTTCTCAGCTCTGGTGGCAGGTAATGTTAAAGATGAAGGCATCCGCGCCATTGAAGAATTTGGTGATTTTGAAATTTATGGTGATGCCAGCATCATGGAGCCTGTTGATCGATTGCTAACCGCTTTTGTGGCTCAAAAGCGTATGAAAATGACAGCCGATGATTATCGCCCTTGTTATAAAATCATAAG
>JAUZQS010000213.1 GCA_030950875.1 Mariprofundaceae bacterium
ATTGGGTATCACAGAGGCCAAACCTGACTTGGTCAAAGCTGTGGCACGCTCACGCAAAATTTCAGCCAAATTAAATGGTGGCATTGGTTTCTTATTCAAGAAAAACAAGATTGATCACATTGAAGGTTTTGCAACATTTGAAGCTGATAACAAACTCATGGTCAAAGACAAAGATGGCAACAGCAAACAAGTCACTGCCAAACATGTGATTGTTGCTACGGGTGCTCGTGCACGCGCATTTCCAGGCATGGATGTTGATAACAAAGTCATCATCACCTACAAACAGGCCTTGGCTCCGACATCTTTACCGAAAAAATTGGTAGTGATTGGCTCTGGGGCAATCGGCATGGAATTCGCTTATTTTTATAATGCCATGGGCTCTGAAGTGACTATTATTGAAGCTGCTGCGAATGTTTTACCATTGGAAGATGCTGAAATTTCCAAAGTGGTGGATCGCTCCTTTAAAAAGAATGGCATCAAAATCATCACTGGCGCAATGGTCTCATCAGCGAAAAATATCGATGGCAAAGCTATCGTTGAATATACCGTGAAAGATAAACCGCAAAGCATTGAAGGCGATGTTTGTTTGGTTGCTGTCGGTGTGATTGGTAATACCGATTCCATTGGTGCTGAAAATACTTCTATGAAGGTAGAGCGCAACGAAATTGAAGTGGATGACTATTACCGCACCGATCACCAAGGTATTTATGCCATTGGTGATGTGGTCGGTGCACCTGCTTTGGCACATGTAGCAAGTCACGAAGGCATTGTTTGCGTAGAAGCTATCAAAGGCGAAGCACCACACCCCGTGGATTATGGTAATGTGCCTGGTTGTACCTATTGCCAACCGCAAGTGGGTTCATGCGGTAAGACTGAACAGCAATGCAAAGATGAAGGCATTGAAGTGAAAGTTGGACGCATGTCTTACGCTACCAATGGCAAGGCCATGGGCTTGGCTGAAACCGAAGGCCTGGTTAAAACCATCTTTGATGCAGAAACAGGCGAATTGTTAGGCGCGCATATTGTTGGTGCTGAAGCGACCGAATTAATTGTATCCCTACAATTGGCACGCACACTTGAAACAACTGAAGCAGAGCTGGCGCATCATATGTTCCCGCATCCAACGCTATCAGAGATGATTCATGAATCTGTACTCGATTCAGACGGTAAAGCGATTCATATCTAAAACTAGGGGGGAGGGAAGACTATGAAAATGCTTGATCAATCCGTGAAAGAGGAGCTAAGTGCAAGAGTTGCCAAGCTTGAAGTCTTATTTGATGGTAATGTAATGGCATATGTTGGGCAGATTCATCCAGCATACTTAAAGGATTTTAGAAATTTTATTGAACATTTAGTCTCAAATGATAAAAAAGATCGTCTTATTATCAATCTTCATACGCCTGGTGGCTCTGTTGAAGCTGTTGAAAAAATGGTTGAAATAGTACGACATCATTATAAAGAGGTTTATTTCATAGTCCCAGATTCGGCGATGTCTGCTGGAACAATATTTTGTATGTCGGGCGACAAGATTTTCATGGATTACTCTTCCTCATTGGGTCCGATTGACCCTCAAGTGCTTATAAGTAAGGATGGGCGTGATCAATATGTTCCAGCGCTTGGTTACTTAGACCAAGTTGAAAAATTAATTCAGAAATCAAATGATGGTACGTTGTCGCCAGCTGAATTTGCAATTTTACAAAATCAAGACTTGGGGTTACTACGAAGGTACGAACAAGCAAGAGACTTATCTGTAGATTTATTAGAAACTTGGCTTATTAAATATAAATTCAAAAATTGGAAAGAGCACAAAACTAGCCCTGATAAGTTAGGAAAAAAAGTTACAGTTGTAGAAAAAAAGAAACGAGCGCATGAAATCGCGAAGCTTTTAGGTAGTAATAAAGAATGGCATGCTCATGGTAGAATGATTGGAATTGGCACGTTATCTGCTAAGCTAAAGCTGGAGATTGAAGACTATACAGGTACTGAAAATCAGTCTGCTATAAGAGAATATAATGATTTTTTAACGGAATATATTTCTAAACAACAGTTTCCTGTTTTTATGCATAGTAAGAGTTATTTCTGAGATAAAAGTGAGTGCTAGAAAAGGGGTAGATGATGGCAATAGTAAATGAATTAAAAAAAATAATTGCAAATAAAGATAAATTACTGACTGTGAAAAAACATGTGGAATTTTATGACTCCATGGTTAAACAAGGCATTGCAAAAAAACAAGAATATAATATACCGATGGTTGATACGGTTGGGATAAGGTGCGTTAAAGATAACTCAAATTACTTTATCTAAATTTAGAAGGCTAGATTACGTGTTTAATTTAAGAGGCTCCCATTGGGAGCCTTTTTTATGTGCGGTTTAGTATGGTTTGACTTTGTCTAAAAACAAGCCACATTTAAACCACTATGGATGACAAACCCTCTCCCGTATTAACCAAGCTAGGCTTTCTTTCAGAAGCACGCCGTTTTGCATGGTATCCACCCTTTTGGATGATGCGACCTAAAGTTATTGAACATTCAGAAGGTTGGAAACATGTTCGTATTAAACTGCCCCTAACTTGGGCATCTAAGAATGCCGCCGGCAATATGTTTGGTGGTTATCAAGCCAACCTTGCTGACCCTGTGCCTGCCATTGCATGTGTGAAGCATTTTCCTGGTTATCGCGTTGCCACCAAACACTTGGAATTGGAGTTCTTGCGTGTAGGAAACTCCGATTTGATACTGCACTTTGATTTAAGCGATGAGCAAGCCGCGACAATCAAACAA
>JAUZQS010000214.1 GCA_030950875.1 Mariprofundaceae bacterium
CATAAAGCGGTGCAAGCGATGTGGCGACGTTTGGAAAATGCAGGCGCTATTTATAAAGATTTTTATGAAGATTGGTACTGTATCCCCTGTGAAACATACTGGACAGAAACCCAGCTTAAAGAAGCCGAGTGTTGGGAATCGCATAGTTGCCCTGATTGCCAACGTGATGTTGAAAAAATTCAGGAAGAATCTTATTTCTTTCGTTTAAGTGCATTTCAAGAGAAATTGATTGCCTATATCAAGGAAAACCCTGATTTTATTGCCCCTGAATCACGTCGCAATGAGGTGTTAAGTTTTGTGGAGGGTGGTTTGCGCGATTTATCGGTATCGCGGACGACCTTTTCATGGGGGATTCCTGTTCCTGGTGATGAAAAACATGTGATTTATGTGTGGATTGATGCGCTGACCAATTACTTAACAGCAGTAGGGTTCCCTGATGAAGAAAATCCAAAATATTGGCCGGCAGATGTACACTTGATTGGTAAAGATATTTTGCGTTTCCATGCCGTGTATTGGCCGTGTATGTTGATGGCTGCAGGCCTGCCATTACCCAAACGTATCTTTGCCCATGGTTGGTGGACTGTAGAAGGTGAAAAAATGTCCAAATCCAAGGGTAATGCACTGCGCCCTGCGGATTTGCTTGAAAAATATGATGCTGATGTATTGCGATATTTTCTATTACGAGAAGTGCCTTTTGGTCAGGATGGCGATTTCTCGATAGATTCATTAAAAAGTCGTTATAACTCAGAGCTTGCCAATGATGTGGGCAATTTACTCAACCGTTCGTTGGCGATGTTGAAAAAATATAATGGTAGTGTGCTCGGTGAAACAGGCGAAGAATTGGATATGGATCGTGCTTTGATTGCCGATGTGGATGGCATGCAACGTGATGTGGATGCATTGTTGAATCGTCAGGCATTTCATTTGGCATTGGAGCGTGTGAATCAGGTTGTAAAACATGGTAATCGTTATGTGGAAGATAATGCTCCTTGGGGTTTAGCAAAAGCAGGGGATACGGCCCGCCTAAACACAGTATTGTATCATTTGGTTGAAACATTGCGTTTGGTAGCCATTCAATTGTCGCCTTTTATGCCTAAAAAAATGGCAGAGATGCTGACTCAGATTATGAATGATGATGTGGCAATTGATGACTTGAGACTTTTTGATTGTGCCGGTTGGGGTGGACTGAAAGTAGGCCATACATGTCAATCTCCAGCCCCCGTTTTTCCGAGAATGGAGCAATAACAGCGTGCCCAGAAAATTTGCACAACGCTGGATGCCGAATCATAAAACGATTCGGGAACACAAGGCGCTGCGCTGTTTTGGACGTTTATTGCATGACCCTTGTTTATGGCATTTAAATAGACATTCTTTGGCAAAGGCCTGTTTTATAGGTTTATTTTGCGCCTTTTTACCCATTCCTTTTCAAATGGTCGTGGCAGCGGCTGGAGCTATTTGGTTGCGTGCTAATTTACCTGTATCGGTTGCATTGGTTTGGTTAACCAATCCCTTGACCATGCCGCCGCTTTTTTACTTGGCATATAAAGTGGGTGGTTGGATATTATTACTGCCTGAAAAAGACTTTCATTTTGAGGCGTCATTTGATTGGGCAATTCATAGTATGCTATCGATTTGGCAACCTTTCTTGTTGGGTTGCTTGGTGCTTGGGTTGTTGTCGGGGATATTGGGTTATATCGCCATTCATTGGTCATGGCGTGCGGCTGTGATGCGTCGGTGGAAGAAACGTCATAAGTCGTGACACCACCTGTTGATACACGCTTGGCAGTTTTAGACTCGGTTGATCAGCAGTATCACAATCATTTTAATATGGATACGATGCGTTTATCAGCTTGGGTAGCTGTAACAGGTGGAAGCATCAATCAATCCTATCGCCTAGATATGGGTAAAAAATCCCTGTTTATCAAACTTCATCAAGTTCAATATGCATCTATGTTTGAGGCCGAAGCTGCAGGCTTACAAGCTTTGCGTGAGACGGCTGTCATTCGTGTGCCAGAGATCTATGCATGTGCTTGCGATGATAATTTTAGCTGGCTAGTGATGGCGTATATTACGCTAGGCTCGCACAACAGCGTATCTGAAAAACTATTCGCACAACAGCTTGCTGCCATGCATGCTTGCATGGGTGAATCGTTTGGTTGGTTTCGGAACAACACCATTGGTTCTACTGCGCAAATCAACACAGCAAATATTGATTGGGTGAACTTCTACCGAGAACATCGGCTAGGCTATCAACTAAAGCTCGCCAAAGAGCATGGCTTTGACACCAGCTTACAAGATAAAGGTGAGCGTTTGATGGCTGATTTACCGGCCTTTTTTACAGCTTATGAAGTACAGCCATCGTTGTTGCATGGTGATTTATGGGCCGGCAATCATGCAGTAGATAGCGATGGGAACCCAGTTATATTTGATCCAGCGGTGTATTATGGTGATCGTGAGACCGATATAGCCATGACGGAACTCTTTGGCGGCCTTTCTCGGGATTTTTACGCCGCATATCATGATGCTTACCCTCTGCATGAGGGTTATCATGTCCGTAAGGGGCTATATAACCTTTATCACATCTTGAATCATGCCAATTTGTTTGGCGGCTCTTATGTGCGACAAGCTGAAACGATGATGGACCAGTTGCTAGCTGAATATTAAGACGGAACATTAAGAAGTGATATCACTACTGTCCGACGAAACTCATAGACCGTCATACCCGACTTGATCGGGTATCCAGAATAGCTTGCAAACAATGGATTCCCGCCTTCCCCCAGGGGATAATCTCTTGCTTCGCAATTCACCTGATCGCGGGAATGACGCTCCGCGCAGAGAAGGTTCCTCGGGGCACGAAGTGTTTATGAATAATCTGGGCTAGGATAGATAATCGTCACTTTACCATGTGTTTTGTTAAAAATGATAGTTTGCAGGTCATTTTTAATATTAAGTGGTACCAAAAGAGTCATTTTTGCCTGTTCGGCATAAGATACATTGCAAATTTCCACATGACTTTTTTCAAGCCAATGGCGCATTTGACTTTCCAACGCATAAGCAAAA
>JAUZQS010000215.1 GCA_030950875.1 Mariprofundaceae bacterium
TTTAAGACCATCGTATCGTACAAATATGTAATATCTAAAATGGAGCTACCCATCTCTTTTGCTTGCGATGGGTTACCAACACCTACAAAATTAATAATCACATCATAACTATCATCAGCACTAAAGCCTGTGTAATCACTAATGCGGTAGTCTTTATGAATATCAACTTTATTTAGCCAGTCGTCAACTATAGCAGGGTCACGCACAAAAAGTACGCACTTATAATCGGTATGATGTGCAAAAGACATAATCAAGTCTTTTGCAATTTGACTGGTTGCTCCAAATATTGCGGCCTTCATTATTTCTCACTCACGGGTTTTATGCACATTTCTTTAAGAAATTCATTTCGCTCAAGAAAAGGGTACATATCTTCATTTGGTTTTGAGACCATGGATCCATCTGCACGTTTTGCAGATGACACTGTAGGTACTATTTCTTGATACTCGGGACAAAATATTTCACAAATTATCGGCCCACCAGTAGTCATTGTTGATTCTAAAGCCTCATCTAGTTCTGAAAGAACTTTTGCAGAGAAGTAGACATAACCATATGCTTCCGCAATCTTACGCAGGTCAGGAAATGAGATACCTGAACTAGGCTCTGTTCCAAGCAATCTACCTTCGAAAAACTTATTTTGTGTTGTACGAATAGATAGGTATCCATTATTATTTAACACAAAAATCTTTATCGGCAACTGATAATGAAAAATTGTTTGCAACTCTTGAATGTTCATCTGAAAAGAGCCATCACCAGTTATCGCAACAACCTCACCTTTTTTAGCAACCGAAACTCCTATGGCTGCAGGAATTGTAAACCCCATATCGGCTTCCGCACCTGATGTAATATATCGCTGATTACCTTTTATTTTCAGTGCTTGTGCAGTTACATAGTATGCAGATCCTGCATCTGCGACTATAGCCATATCATCCTTCGTATATTTAGATAGCCGATCTATAAAGGTGTACTTATTAACCTTTTCATTTTTAAGTTCATACTCATCTAAAGCTACAGGCCATTGCTCACGCCAATATTGGCATTTAGACATCCATTCATTTAACTTAGGTACTACACCAGTTTGTGAGTTCATTTGTTTTAAAAACTGTTTAACATCCGTATTTATAAGCTGATCAATTTTAACTGTATTCTTTTGGTGCTCCACAGCGTCAATATCAACAACAATTAATTTTGCTTCTCGTGCAAATAATTCGTATTCGAAACCAGTTAAGGCAACTGCTAAACGCGAACCTAATACAATAACCAAATCTGAATTTTGAATTGCAAAGTTCCCTGCTCGGTCACCCTTAATTCCTAATCGCCCAACGTAATAAGGGCTATCACTTGGCAATAGATCTATTCCTAAATAGGACGTTGCCACTGGGATTTTAAATTTTTCAATAAACTGATTAAATTCACTTCTTGCATCACCCAGCCTAATACCGTTTCCAGCAATAATCATAGGACGAGTTGAAGCCTTTATATCTTTTAGAACTGATGCGATATCTTCTGATTTCACAGCTTCTTTATAGGTCATTTCTATTTCAGATGAATCAAAATGAATCATTTCAGATTCTTCGATAATTGCGCCCTGAACATCTTGTGGAATATCTATCCAAACTGGACCAGGCCTGCCTATTGTCGCAAGAAACGCCGCTTTTTCCATATGGTAAGCAATATCTTTGGGGTCATTAACCATGAAGGAGTATTTAGAAATAGAGCTCACAATAGAAATAATATCCGCTTCCTGAACACCCAGTTGTCTCAATGCCAGTTCCGAGTTATGAACTGTCTCTTTCTTTTTCACTTGCCCTGAAATAAAAATAACAGGCGTATTATCTTGCCATGCATCCAACAAGCCTGTAACGGCATTTGTTGCACCGCATCCGCTGGTTGTCATCGCTACTGCATAAGAATTCTTATATTTTGCATAGGCAACTGCAGCCATCGCCGATGCTTGTTCATGGTGATTCAGGATGGCATTGATATTTTCATGTTTTGCAATGCCATCATTCAAAAACATTGCACCTCCGCCCGTCACCAAGAAAACATCATCAACACCTAGCGTACTATATAAAAAGTCCGTAACATAATCCGCTACTCTTATCTTTCCCATTATTTCCCCTGCTTATCTAATTGGTCTATATTCCATTTGATAGTGTGTTGTAAAGCTTCTTCAAATGTAAACACTTCAGCTACCTCTAGCTGTTCAATAATATGGTTCAAATCAGGTATGAACTTTGACTCATCATCATTATGATTCTGAATAATTACATCAACTGGATTAGGTATCATTACATTAATTTTATTAGCCACATTTACTAACGATATAGATTCAGAAGAGCCTAAATTATATTTCTCTCCCCTTTCTCCTTTCGCAAGCACCGCTAACAACCATGCTGCCATATCTGAAGCATACAGGTAACTTCTTTGAGGCTTACCATTTCCGACCATACGCATTGACTGCCCATTTAGAGCCTCTTGAAGAAATGAGTTTATTGCCCATGGCTTTTTCAAACTTTGGAAGGGTCCAATAAAAGCAAAGGGTCTTACAATATTAATAGGTAACTTATACTGGCTTCTATAAGCCAAACAAATAGTTTCTGCAAAACGTTTTGCTTCAGGATAGACAGAGGTAACATTACCTTTCAAGAAGCCCCCTGCCATCATTTCACTAAACGCTTCACCATTGCTGGATGCGCCATCGTAAACTTGTCCAGAACTTACATGAACAATACCCTCTATATTAGCTAACCTTGAAGCAGCCTCCAATACAGCCTTTGTTCCCATTGAAATCACATCCATTGTGTTTACAGGGTCTGACATATGGACTCGATTATCCGGACTAGCTGCAGCATGAATAATATAGTTTATATTCTTAGGTAGGTTATTTAAACTTCTTATATCTGAACGTATAAACACTATATCATCTCTACGGTAAAGCTCAGGATCATCTTTTTCTAAATTCTCTGGAGTTCTTGCTAATAAAATGATTTTACAATGAAAGTCAGACTCGTCATTAAGCCAAGCAAGTGCCCTTGCTACCCAGCTCCCAATAAATCCTGTTCCGCCCGTTATAAGAATAGTTTTTCCTTTTAAAGGCTCTAGATTTGGTACAAGATTATGCATTGATCTAGTAATATCATTTTTTATAAAATCTTTCATATATTCACTCTCTACCAGCTAACGCTTGCGCAACTTCTACAATCAAGTCTTCTTGCCCTGCGACGGCCCCTTGTCTGCCAAGCTCTATAAAAATATCGCGTGGATCAACATTGTATAATTCAGCCGCCCTAGCTACTGGCTTTGAAAATACAGATACCACTCCACTCAATCCACTCACAATGCTTAAACTTGTAATTTTAGGTAAAACACTAAAGATTTCTTCGGCTACGTCCGCTGCATCCAGCATCTTATATAAATCCACACCAGTATTAATTCCATGCTTAGCAAAAACTGCTGTTAATAGCTCAATACTCGAGTTCCCCGCCCCTCCGCCGAAACCACAAATGGAGCCATCAATTATATGTGCTCCCGCCTCTACTGCGGCTAACGAGTTAGCTATAGCCATCCCTAAATTATTATGGCCATGAAAGCCAACCGGAACCTTTAGTGCATTTGTTAACAATCCAATACGTTCAGTTACATCGTCAGGTAAAAAAGTGCCTGCAGAATCTAGTATCGTGACCCCCTCAGCACCATACGACTCCATTTTCAATGCTTCTTGCACCAGCATTTCTGGTGAAATCATATGTGACATCATTAGTCCACCATAAACACGACGTCCTTTTCCTCTCACATAAGATATATGCTGCTCTGTGGTATCGGCTTCTGTACATTGAGCCGCAACTCGAATTACATCCACCCCGCAATCAATCGCTTTGGCCAAGTCTTTTCCAACAGTTGCATAGCCAGGTACAGCATGCACTCCCAAAAGAGCATTTTTTAAATTTTCACGTGCAGCACACAACATCTTTTCATCACTTAACAGGCTCTTGCCTATCTGCAACGAAGATGCCCCCAAACCGATTCCGTGACCAACTTCTACAACACTTACGCCTGCACTATCCGCTAATCGCGCATACCTTACTATTTGTTCTTTTGTTAGCTGGTGACGTATAGCATGTGACCCATCACGTAATGTAGTATCGTACAACAATATATTAGAACTACTCATCCCCGAGCTCCCATTGAACTTTTTGTGCAAAATGCTCTGCCACTTCAATCGCCGCACAATTGATTATATCCAAATTTCCAGCAAACTTTGGTAAGTAGTCACCTAAACCCTGCACCCTTACAGTAATCTGCATCCGATTATTATCTAATGTTGGTGGCACAACCATTTGATAACCTGGAACATATTTCTGAATTTCACGCAACATTTTTTCCACTTCAATAGTGATGCGCTTTAAATCAGGATTCTTAATTTCAGCCATAACTGTAGTCTGCATATCAATCGCAGGAGTCGCTGGATTTAAGTTTAACATTGCTTTTGTTTCTTTTGCCCCACTAAAGATTCTTAAACCTTTTTCCGTCGCATCAATATATTCGTCAATATTAATTCTAGTTCCTGGGCCAGCACTGCGGGAAGAAATTGTTGATATAGTTTCAATATACTCAATTTCAGGATGCGCTTGACTAATTGCGTAAGCAATCGGCGTTGATGCCTGTCCACCACAAGTAATCATATTAACGTTTTGCGCGTTAACTGCTTCCTCAAGATTAACAGCAGGCACGCACAATACTCCAACCTTTGCAGGAGTCATATCAATGACAAACTTCCCAAGTTTTTTCAAGATGGGGGCATGAATCAAATGACTTCTCGCTGAAGTTGCATCAAACACAATGTCACATAATTCTGGCTCACTAACAACTGCATCAATCCCTTGGTCACTTAAACGAATACCCATTGATGCAGCCTTACTCATTCCCGGAGATGCTAAGTTTCTACCTGTAAAAATCGAACATTCAATATATTTCGAACGCTGAATCTTAATTAGTAAGTCAGTACCAATATTCCCTGTACCGATAATGCCCACTCGTAATTTATTTTTCATTTTAACACCAATTTATTTTATTCCTTTATATCTAGCATTGTCACTGCCTGCATACATCTAAAGATAAAAAATCCTGCATAATCACCTCAGACTAAAACCTCATCCTCATTTCTGGCAATAATAACAAGATTATAACTTTTCACTTGTTCAAGTAAATGACTGCCTAAAGACCCTGTTGCACCTGTCAGTAGAATGGTTTATTTTGCATAGTAACCTCCTGTTTTACTGCTACCACGGTATTCAATTTTTTGCTCTTCTTTGAGCTGTTTTAGCCATCGTTCTAGGGTTCTCTGTGGTTGATTGCGTTGTGTAACCAGTTGGCGTGTATTTAAACCGGGGGTGGTTGTAATAAACGTGAGTAATTCATTTACACCGCCATTTACACCGCCATTTACACCGCCACTTACACCGCCATTTTTAGAAACTGTTACTCTAAAGCCGTGTTGAAACTCTTCAAAAATGGGCGAGGGTATGCCGTAATCTAAACAAATATTACAAATACGTGCAATGCCAGAACCATAACGTTCAATAATACCCGCTTCTTTAAACATATTAGCAATGGCGCGATTTCTAGGTTTAGAGCTGTATTGCCCTGATAGAAGTTGTTCGACTGTTAGATCGCCATGTAATTTCCCTGGATTAAAAAATTCAATGCGATCATCAAAAATTTTAATAATGGAAACGCCACTGTCTTGGTAGTCTCGATGCACGATCATATTGATGACGATTTCGCGGATGGCATCAAGTGGGTAGTCATAACGCTCTGTACGCTCTGCCGCGCCGGTAATAATAAATTCGACCATTAGGTGCTTACGGATAAAATCAAGTGCTGTGTCAACCTGTGTTGGTAGGTCGGTGGCGATATCAATATTATCAATAATGCTAATATTGCTTTTAAAGCGTCCAATCTGTAGCGGTGTAATGGCAGAGAAATTATTAACAAAAAGCAGGTATGCCGCCCACGTTAATTTGTCGTCTTTAATAAGTTCGTATTTTCTTAAAATACCGAATAGGTCATCATCAAATTGCTTATGTTGGTGGCGTTCAATACGTTGAATTAATGATATAATTTTATCTTGTGAAATATCACTGAAATCATGTCGTGTATCAATGTAGTAGTCCCAACTGGCATTGAGTGTTTTTAAATGCTCGTTGGAAATTTCATCCAAACTCATCAGGTGGTTGGCATTACGAACACGCTTAAAGTAGCGTTGTTTGTAGGCAATAGGCTTAATGGGTTGCTCTTGAACACGAATTAAAACAAGCTGTTTACCCTCAATGTCTATGACATCAATATCCGGTATCGTTTGTGGATAGGTGCTGTTTTTAATCTGGTTTTGCCAGTTCTGTAAGGTTTCAACGCCTAACGTTACGCCCAATATCTGTTGTTTATCATCAATACCAATCACCACCATGCCACCTTTGGCATTGGCAAAAGCAACCACTGATTCAATGACTTCTTTTTGAAAAGAAGATTTGAATTCTAAGCGGTCGCTTTCACCTTGTTGGATTTGTTCGATAATAGATAATGTCATGGAAAACTAGAATCCTACGCCAAAGAATTCTTCTAACTTCTCGGCAATAAAATCTAATTGCTCCGTGCCTAAGGCTGGAAAGATACCCAACCATAATGTTTGATTCATGGTTACATCCGTATTGGAGAGTTCCCCTGAGATACGATATTCAACATCTTGAAAATAAGGCTGGCGTGTTAAATTTCCAGCGAACAGCAAACGTGTGCCAATCTTGTTTTGATCAAGATATTTGGTTAAATCGACACGGCTCACGCCTGATGATTCTTTGATTGTAATCGGAAAACCAAACCATGATGGCGTAGCATTTTCTGTAGCATCTGTAAGCTCGATAAAGTCAGTTAAGCTTGATAAGCGGTTTCTCAAATATGCAAAGTTAGCATTACGCTTTGTCACAAATTCAGGCAAACGCTTTAATTGCGCCAAACCACATGCAGCTTGCATATCACTAATTTTAAGGTTGAATCCAAGGTGAGAATAAGTGTATTTATGATCATAACCCTGTGGCAATGAGCCAAGATGCTGATTAAAGCGTATGCCGCAGGTATTGTCGCAGCCAGGTTTGCAGTAACAGTCACGACCCCAGTCACGGAATGATTCGGCAATAGAGATCAGTTTGCTGTTGTTGGTGAATACCGCTCCGCCTTCACCCATGGTGATATGATGAGCTGGGTAGAAGCTTAATGTCGCAATATCTCCGAAAGTACCTACGTGGCGAGTTTCGCCAGATGATGGTTGATGGTTTATGGATGATGCGGTTAAAGCGGCTGATGGTTTATGGTTGATGGTTGATGGATGAAGCGGTTGAAGCGGATGATGGTTTATCGTTGATAGTTGATGACTGGGGCATGGTGTAGGTGGCACCAAGGGCATCACAGCAATCTTCGATTAGCCAGAGATTATATTTATCGCAGATGGCTTTTACTTTCTTGAGGTTGAAAGGGTTGCCCAGTGTATGGGCAAGCATAATGGCTTTGGTTTTTGG
>JAUZQS010000216.1 GCA_030950875.1 Mariprofundaceae bacterium
AAACCTTGATTTTAGTTTGACCTGTGAGCCTTAGCTTATAGGCTTTCACCGCAATCCGTTACTGATTTTGTACGCTTGATGAGGTTGCACAGAACCATGCCTATGGCTAACGGAGTATCTATTGATAAAACAATCTTGCCCTAAAGTTTGGATTGCCGATAAAATGAGCGAACGTGCGATTGAAGTTTTTCGTTCGCGCGGTATTGAAGTGGATTATAAACCAGGTTTATCGGTGGAAGAGCAGTGTAAGATTGCTGGTCAGTATGATGGTATTGCTGTGCGTTCCTCCAGCTCACTTAAAGGTGATCTTTTAGCAGCCGCGAATAAAGTGAAAGTGATTGGTCGTGCGGGTATTGGTGTAGATAACATTGATATTCCTGCATGTTCTCGCCGTGGTGTGATTGTGATGAACACGCCTTTTGGTAATACCGTAACGACTGCTGAATTGGCTATTGCGCATTTGCTTGCAGCAGCACGCCAGATTCCACAAGCCACAGCTTCTACACGGGCTGGAAAATGGGAAAAATCAGCGTTTATGGGCATGGAATTGACAGGCAAAAAAGCTGGTGTGATTGGTGCAGGAAATATTGGCTCTATTGTTTGTGATCGACTCAAAGGTCTGCATATGTCGGTCTATGTATATGATCCATTTATCTCTGATGAACGTGCGGCTGCGATGGGTGTAACCAAGGTGGATACGGTTGCTGAGTTGGCAAAATTGGTAGATGTATTGACCATTCATGTGCCGCTATTGGATGTAACACGTAATTTAAT
This sequence comes from Mariprofundaceae bacterium, assembly GCA_030950875.1. Classification (GTDB taxonomy): domain Bacteria; phylum Pseudomonadota; class Zetaproteobacteria; order Mariprofundales; family Mariprofundaceae. Next base: position 775 of record JAUZQS010000216.1, read on the forward strand.
CAATGCTGATATTTTGAAAAGCATGAAGAAGGGCTCGATTATTGTGAACTGCGCTCGCGGCGGCATTGTTGATGAGAAAGCATTGTATGAAGTCTGTAAATCTGGGCACTTACGCGCCGCAGCTCTAGATGTGTATGAAGATGAGCCAGCCAGAGATAACCCATTGTTTCAATTGGATAATGTAACTTTCACACCACATATTGGTGCCTGTAGTGATGAAGCTCAGGAAAATGTCGCGGTACAAATTGCTGAACAAATGTCGGATTATTTATTGGTCGGTAGTGTCAGTAATGCGGTCAATGTTCCATCGTTATCAGAAGAAGAAGCGGCAGTATTACTGCCTTATATGTCTCTTTCTGAAAGCCTGGGGCAATTCATGGGGCAGATGATGCGCCCAGGTTACAGCAAGCTTGTGGTGCGTTTTGAAGGTGCTGTGAGCAAGCTAAATCGTCAGCCATTACTCAATGCACTCTTGCAAGGTTTATTGTCGCGTAGCATGGATGAAGTCAATGTCGTGAATGCCATGATGTTGGCAAAAGAGCGTGGTATTGAAATTGAAGAGGTATCATGTGATACATCCGATCACTTCTCCAGCTTGATTCGCTTGGAAGTGACGGGTGATGATGGGCATCGCTGCGTATCGGGTACTGTCTTTGATGGCACACGTGCGCGTTTGGTGAGCATTGATGACTGTGAGATTGAAATGGCTCCGGTGGGACGTTTATTGTTTATTGAAAACCATGACAAACCGGGTGTGGTTGCTGCCTTAGGTTCGATTTTAGCGGATGCCAATATCAATATTGGCGATTTTCGTTTGGGTCGCCGTGAGGATAAGGCGGAAGCAGTTGCTTTGGTGGGTATAGATTCTGAGCCGAGTCATGAAGTCATCGAAAATCTTGAAGCATTGGATAATGTGGTAACAGTACGTTACGTTGCTATGGAGGGTGTGTGAGTGTGTTAAAACCAATTCTTGGTCTTGATGATGCTTTTGGTGAACAGGCGAGTAATTTAAGGGCGTTGCAATTTCGCTTGTTTGAAATTTATAACCAAGCTGGTTTTTCTGAGGTTATTCCACCACTGCTAGAACGTCCTCAATCGTTGAACTCGGGAGCAGGACGTTTCTTGTCCGATCAAACGTTGGTCTTTTCTGATCCTGCTGATGCAGGGCAGTTGGCTATTCGCCCTGATATTACCCCGCAGGTAGCGCGTATTGCGGCAACGCGTATGCAATCTTCTGATGAATTAAAATTATATTATTCAGGGCAGGTGATGTTGGCGCGTCCTGATGCACGTTCAGGCTCTCGCCAGCAATGGCAGACGGGTGTGGAGTATTTGGGTGTGTCGGGTGAAGTTGCCGATGTGGAAGTCATGCACCTTGCAGGGCTTTCCATGCAAGCGGCAGGTTTTTCGTCACCTGTATTGCAGGTTGGACATATGGGGCTTATTGGTGCGCTGATTGCTGGTAGTGCAACGTCTCTTGAAACATGGGTAAAGGTATTATCCAGACGCTCTCCTGAAGATATGGCTCAGCAACTTGAAAATGAAGTTTTACCAGAGGCTAACAAAGCCGCTTTGATGGCATTGGCAGCGGGGCAGGGTGATGATGTCTGGTTGAAGGCAACTGCCAACCAAATAAACGCTGATTTTGCGATAGCTGCACAAGAGCTTTTACAATTGGTTTCATCGGTTGAAAGCCGTTTGGCAGGTGAAGTAACGATTCAAATTGAAGTCGCGGTTGTGCCACGCTTTTTGTATCATAGCGGTATGGTATTTAGTGGTTTTGCAGATGGCTCATCACGGGCTTTATTGCATGGTGGTCGTTATGATGAAATGATGAAGGCGCATGGGCGTGAAATGCCAGCAACGGGATTTTCATTTGATTTATGGGCGTGGCTCTGAACAACAGCCAGCTCACCCCTGACTCTCCTAAGGGCGGTATTAAAAATACTCACTTACAGTAGTAAGCGCCGTGTTTTTGCCTCGCCTAAAAGCGCCTACTGTTGGTGCCTTTGGAAGAATCAGTGGCAATCTGGCAGTTGTTATAAAGTAGTTAATGTTAGAATTTAATAGTTTTTTAGCTTTTTTGAAGGTATTGGGGATAAAATGACAAATACAGTAGCGATTGGGATTCAATGGGGCGATGAAGGCAAGGGTAAAATTGTTGATTTACTTGCGCCCAAGATGGATGTTGTAGCACGCTTTCAAGGCGGCCCGAATGCTGGCCACACCTTGGTGATTGGCGATCAAAAGACTGTGTTAAATCATATTCCTTCTGGCATTTTACATGCTAATATCCTTAGTCTGATTGGTAATGGTACGGTGGTTGATCCATTTCGTTTGGTGGAAGAATTGGAT